>JAZRCU010000174.1:0-21095 GCA_045659965.1 Faecousia sp. | reverse complement strand
GGCGCTTATAATCATCCTGTGAGGATGGAGAAAAGCTCTGGAAGCTCTTCTCAAAGCTGGTGACAATGGTCTGGAAATTGCTGTGTGCCGCTTCTCTCTGTGCTTTCTGCTGCGGATCAGCAGGATATCCGAATCTGCGTTCCTGCAGCAGGCAAATCAGGTAAGCATCCACGATACGATAGTGATTTCCCAGCACACGCTGATCAGCTGTGACCGGTGCTGTTTTGCAGAAGGTCATACAGGTCTCCAGCACATTGATTCTGTACAGGAGTTCCTGGTAGTACATCAGCTGCTCCGGAGGGAACTGCTGTGCATTGATCTGCTGTGTAAGCTGCTGCTTCGTTTGAGTATACTGCTCCAAAATGGTAGCCATATGGTAATTCTCCTTTCTTACGCTGAAAGCTCTTGAATTCTTTTCGCCAGTTTCGTGCCCCGCTGTTCTGTATCCGTGCGGCGAATCGCAATACATAAAGCTCTTCGCTCACCAACCAAAATCACGCGTTCCTTGGCACGGGTTATGGCAGTGTAAATAAGAGGGCGCACCAACATTACTGCGTGGGCACATTGAAGATTGATGATAACGGATCGGTACTCTGCGCCTTGGGATTTGTGTACCGTACACGCATAAGCCAGATCCAGCATATCAAGATCTCCGTTTTCGTACTCAGCAATGCGGCCGTCACCAAAATCGACCTTAACCAAGGCATCTGATGTGGTGCCGGTGATGCTGACGATGTATCCCACGTCACCGTTGTTGACATCCTCACAGTTCCTGATCTGCATGACCTTGTCTCCCTCACGGAAGCGCCTCTGGCCATGGACCGCTTCATTCTTATTGTCTGCCGGGGGATTGATCTTTCCCTGCAGGCGCTGATTCAAGGCGTTTACTCCGGTTTCTGTCTTTTGCCGATAGGGTGAGAGCAGAACCACATTGTCAACGCCATACTTCGCTGTTTCTTCCAGATACAAAGACTCGATAAGCTCAGCTGAAACGGACAGATCCGTCGAGTCGTAGAACTCGAAATCTGGTCCGTACTCCAGACTGAGATTTCCGTGGCGTATCAGTTTCGCATTTGCTGCAATCCGGCTGCCGTCTTTCTGTCTGAAAACTTGATCCAGTCTCACAACCGGGATCAGTCCTGAGGAAATGATCTCCTTCAGAACGGCGCCGGGGCCCACAGAGGGAAGCTGATCACTGTCACCTACCAGAATGAGTCTGCTGTTATGCGGGATTGCCCGGAACAGGTTTTCTGCCAGGTAGACATCCAGCATAGACACCTCGTCGACCAGAACAAGATCCGCATCCAGCATCTCCGGCTCACCATATTGCCCGTCTTCATTTGCGATGAGGCCCAGGGCTTTATGTACGGTACATGCCGGAACACCTGTAGATTGTTCCATTCTGCGAGCGGCCTTTCCGGTAGGAGCACAGCAAGTAATCTTTGCAGCAGGATACTTACGGCGGTACAGATCCAGAAGCGCATGTTGGACGCTCGTCTTGCCTGTTCCCGGCCCGCCTGTGATTACACAAAGCTTGCTGTTGAGGGCTGTTTTGATGGCATTTTTCTGCTCCGGAGCAAGCTTGAATTTGAGCTTGCGTTCTTCTGCAGCAATCGCATCGTCCAGATTCTCATACTCCGGAACATGTCCACGCAGCTTTCTGACAATGGAGTAGGCAAGATTCGCTTCCACCCGTGCTGTACGGCTCCGATATACGCTATCGCCGTATGTAGTCAACCGTTCCTCACTGATCAGGTGGACAGCACGAGCTGCCGCCATATCCTCGGTAAGGCCAACCGTATCCAGCAGCTTCAAGCAAGCCTTCAGGAACTCGTGCTTTTCCAAACACAGGTGCCCTCGGCTCTCAGCTTCGGTAAGGGTGTACAGCAGCCCTTCGTCTACCCGTTCAGGAGACAGAGGATCGACACCCATACTCATTGCCAGCTTATCAGCAGTGCGGAAAGCAATGCCGGCCAACTCACACAGACGGTAAGGATGGTTCCGGACAATGTCCATCGTTTCCTCACCGTACTCTCGGTATAGCTTTACGGCTCGGTTCGGTGTTACGCCATGCGGTGCCAGGAAAGCAATTACATCCCTTGCGCCGCGTGATGCAAGGTAAGAATCGCAAATCTTGCGCAGCTTCTTTTCACTGATGCCCGGAACCGTCAGTAGCTTCTTCGGCTCCTTATCCAGCATTTCCAATGTACCTTCCCCAAAGGTGTTGTAGATACGCTCAGCGATCTTTGGACCGACGCCTTTGATCTGTCCGGAAGACAGGTAGGCAATGATCCCTTCCCGTGTGGGTGTAATGATCTCCTCGTAGCTCTCCACCTCGAACTGAATGCCGTGCTTGGCATTCTTACTCCAACGGCCTTCCATCCGATACCTGACCTTATCCGAAGTCGGAAGGCAGTAGCCTACCGCTTTGAATTTGTCCAGGATATGCCCTGCGGCATCCCGGAGGACACCGCAGGGTTTATAGACAGCAATCATAAAGCCGGTTATGGACGAGGTCGCATCGCGCGGGAAGATAACTCGTTCAAATTGACAAAGCACTGTATTGCTCCTCTCATAGTTTTCTGTGGAAGACTTAGTAATTTGCAACCATGACCTTTTGGGTCTGAGGAATGCTGATTTCCACCTCCATAATTTCATAATTGTTCGCAATCTGAATGGCAGTGCGGACGATTTCGTCAGCAAGCCGATCAAATTCCTGAACCAACCTTACCCGTTCACGGAGAGCCGATAAAGACCAGTCTTCAAAGTCTTCACCCATATCTACACCACGTCCGGGAAAAGTTACAACCTGCATAGGCGGCGTCCGGAAGTCGATACGTGCCGGCCGTCCACACCTTCTACAGGTATTTCCACTTTCCTCTACTGATTTGAAATTCTGCTGCCCGCACTCAGTACAGTAGGAACGGTGACCGCTGGGTTTCAGCTCGCCCTCGTAGAGGACAAGGTAGCCTCCGCTTCGTCCGTTCATTCCTACTTGCCACCGGTAGTTGTGTGCTCTGGCAAATGCTTGCATGGGCACAGCAAGGGCATCAAAAAAATCCTGGATCTCCAGCAGCTCATACAGCTTGTTTTCAACCTCAGAGTTAAGTCCCAGTCTGGGGATCTTGAGATTACAGGCGTATGAATCAGCCAAATTCCAGGAATTCATCGTGTAGTAACGAAAGTGGTTTTTCAAATATTCTGTCATTTCCTTCCGGGATCGGAGGTCAACAGGCTCATAAAAGGTTCTCATACCTGTCACCGCCTTCCGGTTCGCAATGTGTGCATATCATCGTTTTCAAAGCAATACCTCCTTATACCGGCTGCACAGAGACCTTTACCTTTCTGCTCATCGACTCGCGAATAACATCGTCGTAAACAGCAGGATACTTGGTTTTCAGTGCTTTGGAGTCCGGTCGTTTCGTTCTGCGGGTCACAAAGTCGATGAGAAGCTTATCCGTGGTAGTCGTCAGGATACCGTGCTCATGATCCTTCATCAGCTCGGCGATCCGGACGGAATGTGCCTCGATATCTTTCTCATATCCTTTGATCTCATGCTCACAATCTCTGATTTTTCCCTGCAGTAAAGCGATCTGCCGAAGCGGATGCTCATACTTGCGCGGGAATTCAATGGTAGGCAGTCCGGGCTTGCTTGCACCGTAGATCCTTGCCAAGGATTCCATAGCAAGGCTGGATGTAACGCCACTCATAGTAGGCGGCACATCGTGCTCAAGGCTCCAGATCCACTCATCCAACCGTTCAAAGATCATGTCTTCCTTAGCGGTATCCCGTTCAATTTCCGGCATAGCCAAGTCGTTCTCCGGGTTGTTGCCCCAAATGCAGGAGAAAGCTCCATGCTGAACATCGGCAACTGCCAGGTAGAAGCGGAGCTGGAACTCATAGTACAGAGGAATTGCATCGTCAGCCCAGCTGTCTGCCTTATGATAGGTACAGCTTTTGCATTCCAGGATGCCGGGTTCTCCGTCACTGGCTCTTGTAAACCGTCGATCAAAATTAGCAAGCGCATATTTATGATCGGCGTGCTGGTAAAGTCCAGTGTCCTCATATACAAAGTTTCCGCTTTTGTGCCCATACCAATAGGCGGCGATTGGCTCCAGAAGATGTCCCATTTGCAGTTGGTCTGCATTTGCTTTGACCGGCGGTTTCATACGCCCCTTTTTGATCATCCACAGTTCCAAGGGGGTAGTCCAGGGCGACACGCCAAAAATGGCTGCCACATCACTGCCACCCACGGTGTAAGGGATGTCTCCTTTGGGACCATGCATACGGCATTCCAACCATCGGTCATTACTCATTCCGGCTGTGTCGCAAAGCATGATCGGTGCTGCCATTACCAGCTCACCGCCTTCGCCAGGTCGTAATCGCTCCACTTTACGGACAGAGCCCGCGCCATGTTCTCTTCGACCACGAGTCGCTTTGCTTCCGGCAGATGGTGCTCCTTCAGCAGGAAGGGAATCTCCTGCATCGCCATGAACACATCATGCGCAGTTGCAGGGCCACCACCATAGGCCATTTCAAACATACCGATTGCCTCAAGGGATTCCTTCTTCGGAAGAGACAGCTTCTTGCACAGACGGGTCATGGCATTGATCGGGTAATTCAGGTGGATATCCAGCAGCTTCTGCAGCTTGTTGACGGAGTCTACAAACTGGGCAAACAGAAGATCCAACTCTTTTTCAAAGTCGGAGATCTTCTTCTGATGCCGGTGATCCACAGAGATACAGCTGCCAATATGAATAGGGTGCTGCGTTCCCATGAGAAGCGCCGAAACCTTTGCCGAAGCGATGCCCGTATCCGAGGTAATGAAGCGGATGCCGGGTACCAGTCTCTTGGCAAGCGTGCCTTTTCCCTGCGATGTCAGAACCTTGGTGTAGGTTTCCAGCAGGTCATCTTTCTGTGCGGGGAAGGTCCAACAGCCACTGGTGAATGCATGGTCGCTGTAGCCGCTCTCAAAGCAGTATCCGGGGAACCGTTCTCCCATCTTCTTTTCCAGCGTGTGCAGAAGTTCATCCATCGGCAGAACTGAGTAGTCCTTCAAATCGCCGGAGTGTGCTGCAGACACTTTTTCATCCCGCAGCAGGATCAGCGCCTCAGACGAATACAGTGCCAGGCACGCATTCAGGACATCAGCAAGATCCTTCCGCTTCAGTTTGGGAAGAGCAGTGCCGCCGATTTTCGCCCGATCGAGCAGCGTTTTGTAGGCCGTGGATCGAATGGGGTAAAGGATACCGTCCAATCGAAGTGCCAGACCGAGGTTTTCCGCTGTGTCTTTCACAGCTTCTTCGCTTGTTCCTGCCGCGAAAGCTGCAGGGTTACCGGCAAGCACGGAGGAAGGATCCAGAGGTTCGATGTGCAGGTCGCTGACCTTACACCGTTTCCACACAGAGTCCTTCGCGAGGCTTTCGTGGTAACTGAGCATCGCAGGGTACGAGGTGAATGTGGTCGCGTAGTTGTCATGACAGGGTAGCATTTTTGATTTCTCCTTTCGATTTCTGACGGGTTTACCGCCTAATATAACAAAAGCCAGCATCCCGAAGGCTGCCGGCTAATTGCTCCAATGTATGAGATTGGTAAAAACAAAAAAAGTGCCATTCGCATAGCAATGCAAATGACACTTCGAAACTCGTTACACTACAGTTTTGACTTAGCAAAACCAGAACACTAACACCAATATTATAGCATAGCGATTTCGTTCCGTCAATCAAAAGAAGAAAAAATGTAATCTCCGGAACAAGGAAAGCGGGTAATCCGGAGAGATTACCCGCTGATCCTCTAAGTTACGCTTCCAAAGAAGCAGATGCAATTTCCTTCAGATAGGCATGTACAAGTCTGCTGGCAGCCTCTGAGAGTGCTTCCCAGTAGGCTTCAATCAGAATGCCATGCTCTTCCAAATGCTTTCTTATCCGTTTCGGGACTTCCTCTCTGCTAACCAAAGCAGCGATCTGCGTATCGGTCAGGCAGGACAGTTCCTCCCAGTCCTGGATCTGTTCAAAGAATTGCTCGCGGAACCGCTGTTCCACATAAGCCTTGCCCAGAATGGAAAGGACATCTGCGCCGATTTCCAGCTCCTTTGTCTCGATAGACACCTGATAATGGCTCTCACAGTACTCATCCTGCAGGAAGCACTCGTAGAAGGTTGCTGTGCTCTCTACATCGAAGCCAGGGCGTTGTGCCATTTCGGATATGCAGCCGGAATCCTGTTCGTTACGGATCAGCTCGGCAAAGCGCCGGCGTGCAACATCATAGTCAAGAGAATACTCAGTGTTGACACCGCAGTTGCCTTTCCAAGCCCATTTCTCACAAATGGCATAGAGCTTCAGCTTTTGAGCAGGCCGAACCGGTTCCAGAATGCGGAGCATTTCCGGAGCCATGATCACCATATCCAGAGCAATGTCCTCAAGGACCTTCGGATGTCGGTAGAGACTCGTAAAGCGCTCTTCCAATTCACTGATCTCATAGGGTGTGACCGGAGGCTGGAATGCACAGTAAATATCAGGTGTGTCATTCTCCGTCTCTTTGTCTGCACCGTCCCGAATTTCTGTGATGGTGCCGATGAGGCCGTGATAAACGCTTTCTGCGTTGGCTACCACGGAATCTCCGATACGGTAGGTTACATCGTCATAAATGAAGGCAGCGCCTGTTCTATTCAAAATCATAAGCTTTATCTCCTCTTACATGTGATAGTCGATCCCAACGAATACGGTGTTTTCGTCCGCATCGTCGATATGGTTGTCCATAGCCTCCTGCCAGCACAGCGGCACCCATTTGCGTAGCTCTTCGTCATAGACGGAATCATATTCGCTGTAATAAGCTTCGTCGATGAAGATACCGCACACACTGATGGGATACTTCCAGCTTGCGGGGATACCAAACTTCTCAAGGAACTCCTGAAGGGTTTGGTCCTTGCGGTAAACCTGCTGACCCCAGCGGTAGATTCCGTCCTCAGTAATGTGGAACAGAGAATTCGGATTAACCTGCCCGGACTGGAACATTTCTTCCAACTCGTGGAAGTGCTTTTCTGCCTGCTGGTTACGCCACTGACGCATGGCATCCCACTGGATGTCTTTCTTACGAGCGCAAGCCACCCAACGGTAGCCTTCTGGGGCGGGATGTTCATTTTCATCCATTGACTCCCGTTCTCCATAGGAATACTCCATACAGTCTTGCTTCACCAGGAACATCTCCGGCCAACGACCGCCAATGGAATACCAGTCATATACGGAGTCCGGATTATACCACTCACCATACTGACCGGTAGCCTCATTCTTTCTGCCGCCGTAATCCTCAACGAATTCCTCAAAGGAAGCATAGAGCTTCTTTCTGGGATAACCGAGAAGAGCCTTCATTTTCTTGGCCTTCTTGGTGCGTTTGGGATGCTTTAAGGGACCGGCTTCTTTCTGGAACACCATACCATCCTTAATGATGAACTTGTGCCAGATTGAATACGAATCAATCTCCTTGATCCTGCCATCCGGCATCACGACACAGTCGACCTTCTTCTCAAAATCGGTCTGGTATTCCTCGGTTTTATCCTCGAACTGAAGGTACCGGGGATCTTCGGTGCCACAATAGAACCGTTCCATAGCCTTATAGACCACATTGGTCAGTTCTCGGCCAAAGATCGTTTGAACATTGACAAGTTGACCCAGATACAGGCCCAACACGGCGCTTTCAACGATCTTGCCGGGATGATTGGCTTTTATCATCTCCATTTGGTCCAGAACTTCCTGCTCCCATTCGGGGTCTTGTTTTGTTTCCGGAAGATCTACGAATAACATCGATCTAAAATGCATAGTAATTTCCTTTCTGCCATATAAGGCAGGTGGGCAACACAGCATCTGCCAGTTGCCCACCTTAGAATAAAATGGTTGTTGTCACCCCAATTGGGCAACTGGTTTTGCTGTGATCCCCATAGGAATCACTATTCGATTTCAGTGCTTACCGGATGAAGCGCTTGATAACTGCTGTCAGTTTGACCGGAAGCTGATTCAGATCTGTGATGTCCAGGAAGGAGTCACCGTAGATTCGTTCGATGTTCTGTTTGTCATCGCCAATTGCGGCAGCGACAAAGAGAATTCCTTTTCTGCGGTATTCCTGCTTGATGCCTCGCAGATCTTCCTCTGCTGCGGTACCGCTGTAGCCATAGGCTGCGGGCTGTCCGTCAGAAACCAGAATGAGTATCCGAACTTCCTCGGTCCGCTTGGAAAGCTGCTCTGCCACGAAACGAAGGGCTGCACCGTCACGGTTGCTTCCCCGGGCAGAGATATCCATCAGGCGGTACTTGTCGTCCCTGTCGATACTGTCAAACTCGGCATAGGAATACAGATCCACACCGGAGCCCCACCCGGTAGAATGGCCATAGACCATAATCGGGATATTCAGGGCTTGGCAGAAATCATACAGGATGATGGCTGCAGCACGGGCATAGGTACTCCGATCGCCGCAACTCATAGAGCCGGACTCATCTAAGAGCAATCCAACCGAGATCCTGGGGATCTCATTGGGGAGGTTGTTCTTGTAGAACACCTTGCCATCGTTTCTGCACAGAGCGTGTGCATCTAAGCGACGCCCCATCACCAGACCGGTTTGCTTTCCACCACGCTGCTGATCCTTAAGCTTCTGCACCAGACTGCGTTGGAGCTGTCTGGAGATGTTCAGAAGGGGCCCGCAGATCTCGTGATACTGATCCTGTAATTCCTCATCGACTTCAGATATCCGATGGACCTGAATTTCGACGCCATTATGGATATCACCGTAAGAGATGCTTTGCGCGGCCTCGTTCAGCTCCTGAAGACGCTCATTTTCCAGCTGTTTGCACGCAGCCTTCTCCGCCATCTTCTCAAGCATTCGCTCTATGTCAGATGCGGCAGACGCATTATGCTCACGCTGGTATTCGGTGTCGTATTCGACCTCTCCGCCTACCGGCTCCAGCACGGAGTCGGTTTGGTGAAAAGGAATACGGCCGCCCTCTTCAGCAACGGTCTTCTGCTTGGAAGAACCGGTGCCGGGACCTTCAATACCGTCGGTGACGCCGTCAGAAGCGCCGGAGTCATCACCAGAATCGGTCTGGGGAGAATTATTTTCTCCACCAGACTCATCTGCATTTTCTCCTGGTTCGTCAGACTCATCTGAATCTCCGCCTGAACTACCAGACCCGTTTTCATCTTCCTGATCAGCTTCTTTTCTGGTCTTTGCACGAGCTGCAGAGTTGGCAGCTGTAACCTTGATCCGCATTGTACCTGCAACAGGAGTACCGTTTCCGGTGCCTTCTGCAGAAGTGCCGGCGATTGAGGAGAGGATCTGAGAAAGAATCTCGCTGGTAGAAGCGGAGCCACCGGACGCGGCAGCTTCATCCTGCTTCTTTTTGCAGATCTCCAAATACTCCTCGATATAGTGCCAACAGCGAACCGTGATTAAGTTGACAACTTTCCAGCGTTCCTTGGGATAGGAGGTTGTCACAGCCAGATCGATTTCCGGGATAAGCTTGAACACCGTCTGAATCCGTTCGTCGGACAGTGGCGTGTCGCCGTACTTGATTTCACCGAACTTCGCATAGGAAAGCAGGATCTGCAAGATGGTATTGAAAATGTGACTTTCGCCATCATCTTCCTTTTCAATCATCTCACTGACGGTAAGCATTTCTGCAAACTGGTGCTTTCGCATGGTGTCCAAGGTGAATCCCAGTACACCCGGGAACTGATTCAGAATACAGTTTTCAACAAATCCGTCTTCCAGAATGTTGTCTATGTACGAAATGATCCGCTGGGCCAACTCCAGGTTCCGGGGATCTGCTTTTATAAAGTCCCAGAAGGCTCGCTCGTTATCGATGTCCCGGCTAGTTTTCAGATCCGGGGGGACAGGAAACCATTTGTAACACTCGAGGTACTTCATATAGGTTTGCGTCACCAGAAAATCGGTATAGAGCACGTGGCCAAGCTCATGGGCAAACAGACCTGTAATCAGGTCATATCGCTCAGGACGGCCCCGAACCTTTGTGACCATCGGATTACCGGAGTTGATCAGTATGGAAATATTGTTGGTACAAGCAACATTCGGATCTTTCGGCTGCCAATAAAGGTTGACGTGAACACGCCGGTTATACTTGTACCGTCGTGTCTGCGCTGCAGCAATGTCTTCATAGTGACCGGCCAGTATACGGGAAGTAAAGAACTGACGGTCAGTTATCTTGCTGCGATGTTCATTGAGCAGCTGTTTTACGCGTTTGTGATTCACCCTTGCCATTTAGGGAGTCTCCTTTCCTCCAAGATTACGAAGCCTTTCGCCGTTTCGGGGCAAACAAGGGCTCCAATACAGAACTTTTCAGTGCTTCACGGTCTTCCTCATTGGCGGTTGCCTTACTGAGCACGGTACTGAGGGCGGACTTGTGGGCATCACCGGTTATCTCGGTGCTGGTGATCCAGTCAATCAGACTTCTCATACCACAGGTGCCGTCTGTAATACCGTTTTTACGCATGAATTCACTCATATCATTTACGACCTGCACCATTTGCGATACCTGGTACTCATCCGTTGCGCCAGTGACAGCCATTGCTCTTTGGACCATAACCTCAGGAGCGGGCAGCTCAATATCTTCTACCAGACTCATTCTGTCGATGACAGACTGGTTCAGGCCCCGACAACCTTCGTATGTGATGTTCGTAGTGACAACCACAACGGTATCTGGATGGCGCTGAATGATTTCGCCGGTGGGAAGCGTAATCGAACCGGTCTGCTCCAAAAGGGAGTTCAGGCCAACCAGAACGCCAGGTTGTGTGATAACCGTAGGCTCCTGGATTTCGATCACATAGCCGTTCTTCAGTGCTTTGATGAAGTCCGTTTCCACATAGGTATAGGTCTGACCACCGGAGGATTCCGTTTCGGCCGGCTTACTGAGTTGTTTGATCTTCTCTGTGACCATCTCCATGACGATCGCCATGCAGTCACGGGAAGTAGCCTCGTCATTGCTGACGCCGGTCAAGCTTTCATATACGCCGGCAGGGTCAAAGTCCATATCCTCCAGGTTCGGCAGATTCATCAGTTTTGAGATATTGGCATAGTTAATGCCGCCCATAGCTTGAAGCATTTCCCGTTCCTTATCCAGTGCAGCATCTCCGGTGCTCATGTCATCGGTCTTCGGGAACACCATACCCACAAAGTCAAACACTTCCGTGGAGGCAGAGCAGGTATACTTCATGTAAGGAAGGTGCAGCCCGGCCGCAATCGCCATGGCACCCTTCGTCTTACCGGTACCTGCAGGACCACGAAGAAGGAAGTTTCGCATCTGTGTCGGTTTTCCTGTCGTACTCAGCGCATGCTGACAGATGTTGACCACCTGTTCCGGGATGATGTACCAGTTTTCCAGCTTGGGAACCAGGGTTTCTTCCAGAACAGACAGCC
This sequence comes from Faecousia sp., assembly GCA_045659965.1. Taxonomy (GTDB): domain Bacteria; phylum Bacillota; class Clostridia; order Oscillospirales; family Oscillospiraceae; genus Faecousia. The sequence goes on along the minus strand of JAZRCU010000174.1, from coordinate 9,677 downwards.
GCCTTCCGGAGGTCAGCTCATACTTGCCGACGAAGTCACTGTGATCAATGGAACTGGCTGCTGCCTTCACTGCAACACGCCCGGTCTTTGCGAAGATGGTAAATTCACCTGCAGTAACCGTAGTCGGTGTAAACACACCGGAGTCCAGTTGTGCCTGTGATACCCGAATCACATTGCCGGATTTGTCCAGATTCATCTTGATGTGAGCTGCGCAGGTATCGTCCTTGACCCGGCGGTATGCGTTATCGCAGAGGATCGCCATGCTGTCCGTTGCCTTTTTCATATCCGGATAACCAGTGATTCGCTGCTCGTAGTATGTCTGGAAATGATCCTCGAACTCGGAATCAGACATCAGCAGCGGCATAAGAGCCATCATCACGGCGGCACCGTCATTGGCACTGGGATGCAGCTGGTACACTTCGATCATCTCGGTGTTCTTATCAAATCCGCTGGCCATGATGGCACCGGAATTGCTGTCAAACACAACAAGATGATAAAAGTCAGGCCCCTTGGAGGACTTATACTCAGCTACAGTGCGATGATCGATCACACCCACAGCACCTTCACCGCTTCCGTTCATACAGTCACATACCGCGTGAACTGCTTTGATCACGGTGGCGCTCATTGTAGACTCAGTACCGGATCCGTACTTGGACGATACCTTGATCTTTTTGCTCGCCAGCGTATCAAACGGTGAGGGCAAAGACCGCGCGTAGTTGAAGAGGTTATTTGTGTATGCACTCATGGTAATTTCCTTTCTGCAGTGTTACTGCTCAATTTCAATAATAATTCCTTCGTCGCAGCATTGTGCGCCGGGCAAATCGTTGCGGGCCAGCTCCTTGCAGATCTCATCCCAGCTCTCACGGACGGGAAGTTCATCTGCGCAGATCAGGATCTCTTGGACACCCTGTGCGATAGCCTCATTGCATCGTTCGTTCAGTTCCATCACATGTGCTTCGACCCACTGAAAAGCAAGCAAACCATAGTTCTCGGGAATCTCATCCTCATCGGATTCTTCCGGAGAATCGGTATGAGAGCCGCCAGCAGGGGGATCCTTATCTTCCGGAGGCTTCTTGGAAGACTCATCGTCCAAAAGGACATCGAACACTTGCAGATTGTGGATGACAACACGAGCACGACGGTAGCCGCCTGCCTTGTTCAGAATCACATACACGGGGTTTCCGGCAAGGATATCTTCTTTGGCTCGGGCGTTTTCCCAAATCCATCGGACATTGGGAAACTTATCGGTCAGGATCTGCGTAATGCGTCTCTGGATGAGCATATACGCCATATTCTCCATATCCGTTTCACTGGGCTGGGGCTTCGGTTCCGGCAGGGCCAGAATGGGTTCTGCAGGTTCTACCCGGCGGTTTGCCAAAAACAGAAGGCGAATCGCCGCAATGAAGATGCCCAGGATCACCAGTAAGAGGATCGGCCACAGGCGTGTCATGTACAGAAAAATCGCCAGCAGACCGAGAAAAACCAGTACCTCGTATGCAACATGCCGTTTATAATCTTTGTCTTTCATATCCATTCTCCTTCATTTTGGCGCAAAAAAACGCACATGAGGATTTCGATCATCGTCTGTTCCTCATGTGCGTCTTAGTGCACACTATTCAATTTTGTTGTACCTCCTTATGCATCAAAGAAGGAATTTCCACCACCAAAGGGCTCGTATCCGGTAAAGCCGCCGGGCATCTGTGTGGCAGGCGCAGCGGGTGCGGATCCAGCGGGTGTTGCGGGGGCTGCATTCTGGTTTCCGGCGGTTGCTTTCTGACCGTCACCAGTGTTCTTTGCGCCGCCGCTGAAGCAGTACTCGAGATCATCCAGAATGATCACAGGCATGCTCCGCTTTTCCTTGGTAGTTTCTTCCTCCCAGGTGTCTTCGTCGTACCGGCCAACCAGGTTGACCATGGAACCTTCCTTCAGCTGCATCTTGCGAATGCGCTCACAAAGTCCGGTGCCAAAGCCTTTTACCCACAGATTGATCCAGCGGGCATTTTTCTCCGCGCGGGAGTCAAAGACCTTGATGCCAATACGGAAGCGCACGAAGTCGCCCTTTTCAGAGAACTTCAGTGCCGGGGAGTTGTCGTATCCCTTGGAGATACTGACATTCGTCGCGATGAATTTTAACATGGTTTACTCCTTCCTGCAGGGATCACCTGCACTCAAAATAATATATTTCAACCCGTATGCACAGGCAGAAACCGGGAAACAAAAAAAGTGCCATTCGCATAGCAATGCAAATGACACTTCGAAACTCGTTACACTACAGTTTTGACTGTGCAAAACTAGAACACTTACGAAATATATTATAGCACAGGATGATTAGTTCGTCAATCTTTTCGTAATTTATTCTTTAGGGGACCCTTTTTCCAGGGCTTTTTGCATCTCCATATCCAGAAAATCCAATACGACATTGACTCTGACTTCGTCTACCAAGACATTGCCGTCGGGATCTTCGTGGGCCTTCACCAGCTGGTGGATGCTGTCCAGCTTTTCATAGATCTCAGCTGCTTTCATGCAGACGCCTCCTTTCCAAGTGCCAGAATACTGCAGATTACTTTGTACCCGTCCATTTCATAAACGGGGGTGTTATCGGATATGTAAACAGTCAGCTCATCGCCGACACGGAGATTCTTCATGCGCCCCTGCGGACTTGCGATCTTTACACGGTGCTGATCGTTTTGCAGATACACATTCTTGATGCGCCTGCGAAGCGGACTCTTTTCCAGTTCCGTACAGATTCCGGTCAGTGCCACATATTTCCCGGTTACACAACGCCAGAATAGCAATGCCGCACTGATGGTAAAGACTGCGGCTATCGCCAAGCTGGGAACCAGGTAGTGCCAGTCACGCAAATAGATCCACAGGAGAATGAAGGAAACAAAGCCGAGCACACTGCCAAGCAGTCGAATGACGATCTGCCTTTGCAGCGGTGTCGGGATACTCTTAAATTGTTCTTTCATTATATTCCTTTCCTTATAGCAGGACAAGCTTTCTCTTCTTGAGAAGCTTCATGATAAGCTTGACCGTCTTGTCACGGGCTTGTGCGTGTTCCATCTGATTGTCCAGAAGGTTATCAAAGATGTTCTCTTTGGTGTAGATCGTCTCGACCAGCTTTTGGGCATGCTCAGAGCCAAGCAGCTCCCGAGTCGGGACAATGTTCCGATCCATCAAGAAGACAAGCTCGGAAATCGTCAAGACCAAACCAGCCTCCCGCAGCCAAGTGAGGATACGCTGTTCCTCCTTGGGCAGAAAGAATTCTTTTCGAGCAGTCTTCGCTGCAACGATCGTGCACTGGGCCAGAGCACGATACTCGCCAGCTTCTGTTCCATCGCAGGGTTTTGCCAGACCCATTTGCAGTAGCTGCTGCAGAGCTTTTTGCTCCAGAATGGTCGATGCGTGAGAGAACTGAAAGCGGCCGGAGAGCCAAATATAGGCCAGCTCACCGGTCAGCTTGAAGGTATTTCCTCCGTGGGATACCTCTACGATGCTTTCATTTGCGGGATTGATCACCGCTCCAATAGAAATGTACTTCATAATTAACACCTCATTCGTTTGATTCTACTTAATTACACGATGAAGGCCGGTAAAGTGCAATTCTTAAAGTACATACATCATAACAACACAAAGACTGATTATCAATAACACACCGACACCAAGCAGCACGATTTTTTTGATCAGCTCTTTGTCCAGGCCTTCCCGGACACGGTCAGTATCCGGAGGCTCCACATCATTATAGTACCCGTCATAACCATCATCCACCGGAGCTGCTTCCGCTGCCACCGGCTTCTGTGACTTTGCCCGCTTTTTCTTTTTGGGCGGCTTCTCCTTCTTCGGCTTTTTCTTTTCGGGTTCCGGAGCCGCCTCCTCAGGACGCATCTCCTGGTTCAGGGGTTCTGTAAGGCCGGCTTCATGGGGTGGCAGTTTCTTTCCGCAATGGGCACAGAATAGCACATCGGGATCCAGCAGATCTTTTCCGCAGTATGGGCAGAATTTCATCGTTTTCACTCCTTCATTCAGATAAGAAAAAGGGCCTTCCGTAGAAGACCCTTTTTTACTCGGTACAATTATAACACGGCTTGATTTGCGTGTCATTGGCAAAAGTGTGCCAATTTAGTGCCATTTGATAGGCGGTATTGTGCCACGACTGTGCCAAAATTGTGCCATCAGTCTGCCATATTGAAAAAGAGGCGTTTCTAACACCCTACAGAGCTGGGGTGGACCACCAAATCAAGCATATCTGAGAAGAAGATGGTGAACTCTCCCACACGGATATTCTGCTGGAGATCTTCGACACCGGTAACGATGCCGGTGATCTGTGTATAGTTCAGTTTGTTCTCATCGTAATAAACAACTGTTATGAGGCTGCCCTTGTGGATGGATATTAAGACCTTGTTGATCTCTGAGATTGCATCCTCAGACAAATACCTTCGCGGCATAGTGATTCGCTCTTTTGCTGCGATGGCTTCCTTAAGACCCCGAAGGGCGTCGAAGGGCATGAACTGTTTAGCCCGTCTTGACCTTGGCATGGGTGCGCGTACTGTCTTCGTTGCCACTTTTGTGCCCTCCAATCTGGTTGTTTCTTTCCCTGGCCGTGGACTCAGGCGTGTAACTGATTCCCCGGAGAATCGAATTCTTACCGTACTTCGCCCGGATACCCAACATTGCTTCCTGCAGTGCTTTGCTGCGCAGCTGCTTAGTGGTATCCTCAAACATATTCAGCTGCAGGTTTCCGTGGTCCTGCACCACATTATTGCAGGAGAGACAGACCCTGCGAATTCCATAGGACGGATTAACAATGCGTTTGTAGAGAGCACCGATTGCCGGCAAGATCACCGAAGCTGCATTGGTTTCGGATGTCAGCTGCGCAGTGCCGCCAACACCCGGCACACCATACGTGTAGGAATAGCCAATATAGAGACTAACTGAGTCTGTGGCCAGCTTCTTGGCTGCCATGTCCAAGCACAGTTGGTCCATCATTTCCTTAGCGATAATCTCCGCTTCAGCATATTTATAGTCGCGCATGAGGACCTGTCCGGAGGAGAGGCTTTTTGCCTTTGACTTGTACGCCTTCACATCGGCGATGGTCGTTGGCTCTCGGCCCCAGGCGTGATCATAGAGCAGCTCGCCGTCGATTCCAAACCAGTCATAGATCCTGTTCAGGTCGCACTGGGCTATGCCGGCCATCGTTGTGATGCCTCTGTCCCAGAGGCGTTTTGCAGTACCGGGACCGATGCCCCAGAAATCAGTGATAGGCTTATGGTCCCAAAGCTGCTCCCTATACTGATTTTCATCCAGCGATGCGATGAAGTCCGGAGCGTGCTTTGCCTGAATATCTAACGCTACCTTGGCCAGGAACATATTGGTGCCAATGCCACAGGTAGAAATGGTGCCCACGGTGTCGTGCACGTCGTCAATTACCCGCTTGGCCAGCTCCCGGGTAGGAATGTTGTACATCTTCAGGTATGGAGTGGCATCAATGAAGGATTCATCAATGGAATAGGTAAAGATATCCTGCGGGGCAAAGTGCTTGAGGAAAACACCGTGGATCTCCGCAGCACAATCGATGTATAGCTGCATCCGGGGAGGAGCAACTATATATTTGATATTTCTCGGAATGTCCCGGATCCGGCATCGGTTCTTGACGCCCAACGCTTTCATACTGGGTGAAACGGCGAGGCAAATCGTGTTCTGAGATCGGTCTGGGTCAGCAACCACCAAATTGGTTTTCATAGGATCCAGGCCACGGGCCACGCATTCGACGGTCGCGTAATATGATTTCTGATCGATCACGAGATACTGCGGCAGCACCTGAATCCCTCCCCATACTCATTTTGAATTTGCTTTGTGCGCTTATTATACGAACATCTGTTCGATAAGTCAAGAACCAGTTTAAGAGAAATCCAAGGTGTATTCACAATGAATTATCAGTACCCACGAATTACAACCACACTTGCACGATTTAAAAGTAAAAAGGTGAGTTTCCCTATTGTAAGGAAACTCGCCTTTCACGATAAAACTATATTGCGGCTTCATATAAGCAAATAAAAAGAGGCGAATTTTATACCAAAAGCCCCTATGTATTTCCATTACTTGGATAAGCCTCAAGCAGAGAATGCTTGAAATCCATTAGTATTTTCATTGCTTCTTCAGAAGTTGCAAAAAATTCATTGTTAATGACTTCGATATATGGCACATATGTTCCATATTGGGAGGTTGGTGTAACAGCTATCATTTCGCGATCCTCATAACCAAATATGCAACTTAAGGTACATTGTTCATGACTGAATAAAATGTACGCCTCCATGCTTTCGTCTGCTGCCATCGCTTTTTCCGAACAAAAAACCAGGTATTCGCTACCTACCTGAGGTAGATTTACAAAGCGACGCTCAATCGTTTTTGGGGGGCTTGTCAAAGTGACACACCAGTTATTCGAGGCAATCGTAATATCCTCCCCAACCTTCACATCATCTCCTGCAAACACTTGAAGCACTTTAGCTTGCAAATAACCTGTATGAGATCTGTATTTTGTATCCTGCGTGACTCTTATGCGGAAAATATACGGAGCATCCTTTATGAGCTCTGAGATTAGCTGTGTCTGGGTTTCTGCTCTAGCTTCTCCCATTTCGCCCACATGAAGATAGTTTGCATTATTGGGATCATGGACCATATCAGTAAAGGTTGCTTCATAGGGTTTTGCATAAATCAGAAATGCAATCATCACTATCAGCAATATGCAAATGAAATAACGCAAACGGATCATTTGCTCACCTCCCAATGGTCAACAATGGAACCTTGATCCATCTTAAAGATTTCATCAGACAGGTGGTGTATTATTTCCTGGTCGTGACTGGCGAGCAAAACAATTGCACCACGTTTCTTTTCCTCCTCTACAATTTGGTAAAGGAGTGCAACACCTTCCTGGTCCAAAGAATTGGTGGGTTCGTCCAACATAAGAATTTTAGGAGATTCCAGGATTGCTTGGGCAACAGCCAGTCTTTGCTTCATTCCAAGAGAGTATTTGCGATAAACACGGCGATCGTTTGGGTTTAGCCCTACTCTTGTAAGAGTTTCTTTAATTTCATTCTTCCCTACTAATTTCCGGAATTGAGCTAAGTACTCCAGATTCTGATACCCGGTCAAGTATGGATATAGACCAATATTTTCCAGAAGAATACCAAGTTCAGGAAGAATGGAAAAATCCTTTCCAAGCATTTTATCATCTAAAGTAATATTTCCGGAGTCAATCCTCATCAGACCAGACAATGCGCGGAAAAGCATAGTCTTACCGCAACCATTATGACCGGTAAGTCCGTAGACTCTTCCGGATTCCAGGCGTAGTGAGATATCTTTAAGGATAGTTTTCTTATTTATAGTCTTATGAATATTTTGGGCGCTGAGTATCATGTTGCACCTCCTGTCTCCTTGGGAGAAATAATATCAAACCGTTTGACTACATAAAGGCTAATTAGAAAGATTATTAATACTGACCCACCGTGCATTAGAAAGGACGCTGCAAAAGAAAACATTTGGTACTTCGGAGATAAGACTTGAGCAACACTTTCGACACTTGAAGTGTGCCAAAATGAAATCAAATGTGCAGTAGGCAGGAATGGCGAGATAGGGTTAAATGTCTTATCATCAGGCCAATACAGCATAGCAATTTGCAGGATCTGTGTAGCAAAAGAAATAATATATCCATAGTCACTACCCAATATAATTGAGAGCGTGTTGATTAAGAGTACCAAACCAAACAGCCAAAGAGTATATATTCCGATGTGCTGGACCAGTAGGTAAACACCAGAAGAATCTATCTCTATAGGAAGCCACATCAAAGTGCAAATTAGTGATACGGCCATAAAGATACACTGATAAAGAAATGTTAGCAAAAAGAGCTGGAGTGTTTCCTTAGCATACCAGACTGCGCGTCGCGGCTGTCGGGAAAAAATATAAACATCAGCTATGCAAAAATGCTGATAGAATTCTGTTCCGAGCACTGCAGCGAAGAGAAATGTCGGGGTTAGCTGTAAAGAAAAGCTGAGCAACCTACTTAAAGAAGGCACCATCGTTCCACCGCTCATGCCTATCACTATGGTAGACAGTTTAAGCGAATCCTTAGGGAGATTAAGAAACACGAAAAAATGAATTATGCTAAAAAGAATTGCTACACCAAGTGTTTTGACTGTTCTCTTTCGTTGGATCATAAATATCCGCTCCTTCTATGGCAAAGGGTCCATATAAGTGAAAGGACAGTAAGCAAAACAAGTACGATGAGTAAACAGAAGATTTCTTTAGGATAAATGGTATGTAGTAGCAGATACTGGTACCATGCATGCTGTGTGGGATCTGTTGCAAATTTCTGTACAATCGAATCATATCCAGCTAATAAGATATAAGGCGGCAGCAGATATAGCACACGGAATTTAAGCGGGAAAACTGATGCAAGGCTCATTGAAAATACGGCAAGAATTCCGGAACAACAACCAAAAAACAGAATCGATACAACTGCATGAAGATAAGGATTGATAATATACAAATCACAAAATAGATAATTGTGAATAGCTTCATAGTAAGAGGCACTAAATAGGCCTGATGCCAGCGGATCGTGGTCTGCAGTAACTGGAAAAACTAACACATTCAAAAGCAGTTCCAGCAAAGAAGGCAATGCAAATACCAGCGTTGTCACAGAAAAGACTGCGATCCATTTTCCCAACTTGTAAGATATAGGATTACATCGGGATACAATATAGATGTTGGTTCTTCGCTTGTCCTCAGTTGTCAAACTCAAAGTTGCAGGAAGCGCAATGAGCAAAGGATATATCTGAATAAAGAACATAACAGAAGTCGCGTCATAGTAACTTTTGTTCATGCTCAAAAGCAGCATTTTAGCAGGGTGGTATATGTTGTATACATCATAACCGTAAAGTCCCTTTAAATTGTCTACAAAATTTAAGAGATTCAAACTTAGAAGAATGAAGAAAACCAGCTGTACAGACCATTGTCGAAGCAAAAACAGAATCTGCGATCTAATGGATTTGCATAACATGCGCCCACCTCCTTGTAGATTTACTTTCATATATAGGTTTGGGGAGAACTTTCGTTCTCCCCAAACACTGGGGTATTTATCTGCCGTTATAGTAAATAACAGTTTCGGCGGCGTCATGTGTAACAGAGCGGAACTGGAAGCGTACAGACATGTAATCCAACAATCCATCCTTAATTTCGAGTACGCTGTTGGAAGTAGCGCTTTCCAACAGTACATATTCGTTCTCTGTGGTGAGCACGATCTGGTAAGACGGATCCATTACGCGACATACAACGGTTGTCAAATTGTCAGTACCACCTGCATACGGATAAACAGAATGGTTTCGAGCGAGCAATGTGTAATAATTGCCGGAGCGGGTGATTGCTGCGGGCGATGCCCATCCACAAAGGGAGGGCAGATACATGACAGTTTTTACGGACGCAGCAGCAGCGGGAAGCGCGACGCTAAGTAAAAGGACAACTAACAGAAGTGTGCAGATAAGGGTTTTCTTGTGTCTAGCCATGATGATTCCTCCTAAAAGTAATATTTATTTACACAACAATTCTTGTTGCATAAATTTAGATGGGTCTATAGGGAAAACATTCTTTTCAGAATCTGTCTTATGAATGTGCTTCTTTTCTATATA
>JAZRCU010000173.1:0-1937 GCA_045659965.1 Faecousia sp. | reverse complement strand
TAGGCTCCAGGGTAACAACACCATTGTTCCAAGTATGGTCAGCAGTTTCTTCCTTGGAGCAAACAGAGCAGATGTGCTTATGGCCACCTTCTGCTTCGGACCAATTGCCGTAGCTGTGGTCAGTAGTCTTCTCAACAGCCTCGGTCTTGGTTGCATTACAGCCAGTACAGGTGTAGGTCTTTACGCCCTCATCCTTACAGGTAGGCTTCAGGGTAACAACACCATTGTCCCAAGTATGAGCAATGCTTACAGTCGCAGGCTGAAGCTCTGCAGTATAAGTAGTGTTACCATTCTTAGCGCTTACCTGAACGGCAGAAACCTCTGCAGCACCCTCAGGAGCATTGGCCTTCACCTTCAAGGTGATCTTGCCAAGTTCCAGTTCGCCGGGCAGAGTCTTTGCCTTCTGCCACAAAGCAACCAGACCGTCAGTTCTGTCAGCAGAGGAAATCAGTGCATCGGCAACGGTAATTACAATCGCCTCATCCTCATCTGTGTCAGCATCATCAGCTACATATTCAAACACATTTGTGTCGAACAGAGGCTTATTAAAGCCAACCTGTGTAACCTTTGCTGTACCAAGAATTTTAACAGTAAAGGTAATCTCCTCACCACAGCGCAACACGCCTTGGTGGTCTGTTGTGATAGCATATGTTACATCAGCTGCAGCGTTCGCAGGAACGACCCACAGGCCCAGTAACAATACCAGACACAGAAGTACGGATACGATTTTTTTCATATCATTCACCTCATTAAAATTTTTTCTAGGAATTTCCGCATGAACATCACGCTTTGAAACACCATGCCATCGCGCAAATCCCATAGAAATACCTATGCTATGTTAGTATATAATCTATTAACAAAAAAATCAAGTACTTCTTTGCTATATTTTCTCTATTTTTCCAAAAAAGCCCCCTCTGACGAGGGGTCAAGCAATTTAGCCTAAGGGATAATCATCCGGGAACATAGTATACCAAAGAAGATAGACTACATCTTCGTTGTTAACACTTCCGTCACCGTTAAAATCGCCACTACATTTCAGCGCATAGCCATTATCTTCGGGAAACATGGTATGCCACAGCAGATGAATTACATCTTGACCATTCATTTTCCCATCACCATTGCAATCGCCGGGTACTTTTTGACCGCCAGCACTACCGCCACCAATCTCAATCTCGATATCACCCGGACGCTGCTCAGCACCGGGATAGGACATAGCAGACGCAAAGCAGACCAAGCCCGCGATCATGGACAATGCTAAAAGCAAAGATAAAACTTTTCTCATTGTTTCCTCTCCTTATAATAATCCTGTACCAATATAGTAACGTCTTTTAGAAAAGATTGCAAGAAGAATTTTGGGTCCGCCGCAATTTCCTCTCCCTATAAGTCTTCATAATACTGCAAAAACGCTGTCTTATCCTTTTATTCTTCCACTTGGCTGACGCTTCCGCAGTTACCGGAACAGCCCTCGCACTTTGCCCCGCTGGGGCAACCGATACATTTCACGCCTTTTTTCTTCGCCTTGCAAATATAAAAGATCACCGAGCCAAGGATCAAAACAATGATCGCCAAAATCAAAATATCAATCAGCTTCATCATTGTCACCTGCCGCTCAATGCATATGCTTTCTTCACTTTCTTCTCTGCACTAACGCACAGATACACAAGCACACCGGCAAAGGCCAGCACAAAGCACAGTCCGCCAACAAAGCCAGCACCCAAAGCACCGGTGGTGATCAGTGTGCCGATCTGATAAACCAGATAGCTGATCGTATATCCTGTACCAAGCTGCAAAGCCAGGCCGCCCCAGAACCACTTTTTGTCCTTGATCTCAGCATTCATTGCGCCGATAGCCGCAAAGCAAGGGGGGGTGAACAGGTTAAACATCAGATATGCCAGAGCCGCAACCTTAGTCATACCAACCATGGTGGCAGCCACCTC
>JAZRCU010000172.1:0-5341 GCA_045659965.1 Faecousia sp. | reverse complement strand
GTATTTCTATGATCTGTGTGACGAGAAGGGCCTTGTGATCTGGGCTGAAATTCCCTACATCTCCAAGCACATGCCCGGTGGCCGTCAGAATACCATCTCCCAGATGACTGAGCTGGTCGCCCAGAACTATAACCACCCCAGCATTGTGGTGTGGGGCCTGTCCAATGAGATCTCCATTGGCGGCAGCGATGAAGATCTGCTGGATAACCACAGAGTTCTAAACGACTTGGTTCACGAAATGGATAAGACCCGCCTGACCACCATTGCAGCGGTTTCCATGTGTAAGATGGACGATCCTTATCTGCAGATCCCTGATCTGGTTTCTTATAACCACTATTTCGGTTGGTACGGCGGTGATACAAGCCAGAACGGTCCTTGGTTTGATAAGTTCCACGCAACCCATCCCAATATCCCCATCGGTTGCTCTGAGTATGGCTGCGAGGCTTTGGATTGGCATACCTCTGATCCCCGTCAGGGCGACTACACCGAAGAATACCAGGCTTACTACCATGAAGAGCTGATCAAGCAGCTGTTTAGTCGTAAGTATATGTGGGCAACCCACGTATGGAATATGTTTGACTTTGGCGCAGATGCCCGTGAAGAGGGCGGCGAGAACGGACAGAACCATAAGGGTCTGGTCACCTTCGACCGGAAGTATAAGAAGGATTCTTTCTATGCCTACAAGGCATGGCTGTCTGACGAGCCTTTTGTCCACCTGTGTGGCAAGCGGTATGTGGATCGTGTAGAGGACGTGACCAAGGTTACTGTTTACTCCAATCTGCCGAAGGTTGAGTTGTTTGCCAATGGCGTATCTGTGGGCGTGAAGGAAGCAGAGGATCATTTCTTCTGCTTTGAAGTACCCAATGTGGGCCAGACCAAGCTGGTGGCAGTTGCCGGTGAATACACCGATAGCGGCATGATCTGCAAGGTCGACACCTTCAACGAGAAGTATCGTCTGAAGGAAGAAGGCGCAATTTTGAACTGGTTTGACGTGGAAGAGCCGGAAGGCTACCTGTCCTTGAATGATAAGGTGGGCGATGTGCTGGCAACCGTTCGCGGCAAGCTCCTGTTTGCTACCTTGATGGCCAAGATGATGGGCGGAAAGAAGGACGGCAAGAAGGATGAGCCTGTAAAGGCAATGGGCTTTGAGATGACCCCTGACATGATGACCATGATGAATGGCTTTACTGTGCTGCGTCTGATCACCATGGCCGGCGGCATGATGAATGTCAAGTTTACCAAGGAGCAGCTGTTGGATTTGAACAGCCAGCTCAATAAGATTAAAAAGCCTAACAAGAAGGCATAATAATGATAACAAAGTCCCGGCCGAAAGGCCGGGACATTATAAAAAACACTTGACAATCGCTAAAAAAACCACTAAAATAGCAATTACAATTTGAGGGAGTAATTCGGCACATTTTTGTGCTGGTCTTTTCGTCATATCGGTAGCCTTGGCTGCCCGGAAGACTTTAAAGAATGAGACTCATACACATGCGGTTGTCTCGCTTGTGTATGAGTCTTTTTACAACCTCGGAAAATTAAAAGGAGAATGTACCATGCAACCTGTTTACAGCCTCTCTACAGAAGATGTATTCAAAAAGATGGATGCTTCGGCAGAAGGTCTTTCTACTGCAGAAGCAGAAAAGCGCTTGGAAACCTACGGTCCCAATAAGCTCAAAGAGGGCGAAAAAGCCACTTGGCTGCAGCGGTTTTTGAGCCAGCTGAAAGACCCCATGCTGATCATTTTGATGATCGCTGCGCTGGTCTCTGCTGCTACCACCGTGATCACCTTCCTGGGCGACCGGAATATGGGTCACCTGACAGAGGGTTTGGTGGAAGTTGGCATCATTGTGGTGGTTGTCCTGCTGAACGCAATTTTGGGCGTGATTCAGGAGAGCAAGGCAGAAGCCGCTATTGAAGCTTTGCAGACCATGACTGCTGCGACTTGTAAGGTGCTCCGGGATGGCAAGATGGTGGTGCTGCATAGCGATCAGCTGGTGCCCGGTGACGTTGTAATCTTGGAAGCCGGCGATGCAGTTCCTGCTGACGGCCGTATCATTGAGAATGCCTCTTTGAAGATCGAAGAAGCAGCCCTCACCGGTGAAAGCGTACCTGTCAACAAGCTGGTAGATGCGCTGAACTTGACTGCAGGTCAGGACGAAGTGCCTCTGGGCGACCGGAAGAATATGTGCTATATGGGCTCTACTGTGGTCTACGGCCGCGGCAAGGCTCTGATTACTGCTACCGGTATGGATACCGAGATGGGTAAGATCGCCGGCGCTTTGGCAGCCGCTGAAGAAGAGGAAACACCTCTGCAGAAGAAACTGGATAAGCTGGGCAAGACCCTGTCTTATATCGTTTTGGGCATCTGTGTGTTCATTTTTGCATTTAACCTGTTCATGGCTCGCGATAAGCTGGCTATGGGAGGTCACGCACTGCAGACAATTTTGGAAACCTTCATGGTTGCAGTTTCTCTGGCAGTTGCTGCGATCCCCGAAGGCCTTGCTACCGTTGTTACGGTTGTGCTTTCCATTGGTGTTACCAAGATGTCTCACCGCAACGCTGTGATCCGCCGCTTGACTGCTGTGGAAACTCTGGGCTGTACTCAGGTCATTTGCTCTGACAAGACCGGTACTTTGACCCAGAACAAGATGACTGTTGTGGAGCACGTAGGCGAGACCGAACTGCTGGCTACCGCAATGGCGCTTTGCTCCGACGCAAACTTAAACGAAGAAAATCAGGCAGAAGGCGAGCCTACTGAGTGTGCCCTTGTAAACTTTGCTTATTCTGTAGGCCTGAAGAAACAGGATCTGGAAGCGAAAACGCCCCGTGTGGATGAAGCTCCCTTTGACTCCGGCCGTAAGATGATGTCCACGATCCATGATCTGGGTGGCAGCTATGTCCAGTACACCAAGGGTGGTCCCGATGTGGTGCTGGAGCGTTGTGCTTACTATTATGAAGACGGCAAGGCCGTGCCTATGACCGATGCAAAGCGGGAAGAGATCATGGCCGCTAACAAGGCTATGGCTGACCGCGCGCTGCGTGTTTTGGCAGCTGCCAAGCGCGACTGGACTCAGAAGCCTGCAGATAATACTCCTGAATACTTGGAGCAGGATCTGGTGTTCATCGGCCTGACCGGTATGATCGACCCTGTCCGTCCTGAGGTAAAGGCTGCTATCGAGGAGTGCCGTTGTGCTGGCATCCGTGCGGTGATGATCACCGGTGACCACAAGGACACCGCTGTTGCTATTGCTAAGGAGCTGGGCATCATCACCGACGCATCTGAGGCTATCACCGGCGCTGAGCTGGATGCCATTTCCGATGAAGACCTGGGCGAGGCCGTAAAGAAGTACGGCGTGTATGCCCGTGTGCAGCCGGAGCATAAGACCCGGATTGTTACCGCTTGGAAGAAGAACGGCTTTATCACCGCTATGACCGGTGACGGTGTTAACGATGCACCCTCCATTAAGTCTGCTGACATCGGTGTTGGTATGGGTATCACCGGTACTGACGTTACCAAGAATGTTGCTGACATGGTGCTCGCTGACGATAACTTTGCTACCATCGTGTCCGCTGTTGGCGAAGGCCGCCGGATCTATGATAACATTCGTAAGGCCATCCAGTTCCTGTTGGCATCTAATATGTCTGAGGTGCTGGGCGTGTTTGGCGCAACCCTGATGGGCTTTGTGCTGTTAAACCCTGTCCATTTGCTCTTTATCAACCTGGTTACCGACTGCTTCCCTGCATTGGCTCTGGGTATGGAAGAGGCTGAGCCGGACACCATGCATCGCGCTCCCCGTGACTCCAAGGACGGCATCTTTGCCGGCGGCTTGGGCTTCGATGTTGTTTATCAGGGTATCTTGGTCACCGTAATCACCATTGGTGCTTACCTGATCGGTGCTTCTATGGAGTTTGGCGCTGGCTGGTTTGATGCGCTGCGTGCAGCCGGAGAATCCGGCCACGGCATGACTATGGCATTCCTCACCATGAGTATGTGTGAGATCTTCCACTCTTTCAACATGCGTTCTCAGAGAAAGAGCGTATTCAGCCTGAAGACTCAGAACAAGGTGCTTTGGCTGGCTATGCTGGGCAGCTTACTGCTGACCACCGCTGTCATTGAAATCCCCTTTATCGCTTCTGCCTTTGGCTTTACCCCCATCGGTTGGGACGAGTACGGCATGGCAATGGCTCTGGCAATTCTGGTCATCCCTGTTGTAGAGACTGTAAAGCTCTGCCAGCGTGCTTTTAGCAAAAAGTAAATGAAAACTGCTCTCTTCCTAAGTGGAAGAGAGCAGTTCTTTTTATTTTGTTTCTTCGTCTGTTTGGATGGGTTTGCTTGCCTTGGATTTTTTCTTAAGGAGGATCACCGCCAATGTGATGATCAATCCCAGAGGGATCAGGTAGGGAAGTCCGGCTACCAGCCAGATAAAGACTTCTACGATGCCGTTGCCAAGATCTTTCAGGTTTGTCATAAAACCGCTGCCCATCCGTTGCCATACAGTTTCCGGTTCTTGGGTTTCGGTGTATTCTTTTACCTCAGATACACTCAGATAAATTGTACCGTAATTGACTTGGTTGTCATAGACCAAAAGCTGAGAGGTGATGGCTTCCAGCTCTTCCCGGACTTCAGTCAGCCGGGACTCGATCTGCAGCAAGTCACCCATGTTTTCTGCCTGTGCAAGTAATTCCAGCAAACGGGTCTGCTCGGTTTCCAGCGCGGTAATTCGGCTTTGGGTGGCCACATAGGTCAAGGTGATATCGTCTACAGTTTCCCGGGAGGAAACAATATTGGAAACACCGCTGATGCCTTCCATAAAGGTATCTACCTTTTCTACAGGGATCCGCAGGGTCAGCTCTGCGTTGCGGTAACGACGGGAGGCGCTGGCGCTGCCATGATAGACTTGACGGGCTTCCACATAACCGCTTACTTGCGCGATGGCATCTTCCATGGTGCTAAGCAGTGCATCCAGATCTTCTGTTTCTGTATCTATCCAGAGTCTGCGCACCAGCTTCTGCCCTTGGGGAAGATTACTGCCGGTGGCACTATCAGAAAGGCTTTCGTTTGAGGTTTCTTCCCTTATTTCCCCCTTGTTGTTCACAGAGCCTGCAAGGGAGTCTGTAGCTTTCGTTCCGCATCCGGCAAGCAAGCCTAAGATCAGTGCAATGGTCATAAATAGGGCAAGAATTCGTTTCATGTTAATTCCTCCTGTTCTAAAAGAATAATGGATAGGATTTTTAATGTGCCGTTTTCAATGGTATAAGTTAAGGTGACTTGTTGCCCAACCTCCGGACAGAAGGTGAGGGCAGGGTCTTTGGGGGATACGGAGAGTAAATTAATTAG
>JAZRCU010000171.1:0-6002 GCA_045659965.1 Faecousia sp. | reverse complement strand
TTTCCACAGAGCGTTATTTTTATGTATAAAGCCGCCGGCAATTTTGCCGGCGGCTGATTGTGTTTAGAAGCCTGCTTGCATCAGGCGCTTTCTTGCGATGTTGATAGGACCTTCTGTCATGGTGTTGATCCAGGAAAGACTCTTGCCGCAGCCGTAAGCAACGCAGGAATCCGGATCATCAGCAATGGTGCAGGGGACACCCACATGCTCGGAGAGCAACCGATCCATGCCAGCGATTTGACAACCGCCACCGGTAAGGGTGATTCCGTTGTCTGCAATATCTCCCACAAGTTCCGGAGAGGTATCTTCCAAAACAGACAGAATTTCGTCGCCGATCAGCTTTGCCAATCGGTTAAGAATCTTGAAGATTTCGGAGGATGTTAAGGTGATTTCCCGGGGCATACCGGTCTTTGCATCTCTGCCTTTGACCAACATGCTCAGATCTTCTTGACGGGGATAGACACAACCGATCTGGATCTTAATATCTTCTGCGGTGGTCTGACCGATGACAATATCGTAGGTGCGGCGGACATGTCGGGCAATTGCTTCGTCAAAGGCATTGCCGGCAATTTTGGTCGAAGAGGATACTGCCACACCGTTCATGCACAATACGGCAATATCTGTGGTGCCACCGCCGATATCCACCACCATGTGTCCGTTCGGACCGCTGATGTCAAGGCCTGCACCGATGGCAGCGGCCATAGGCTCTTCAATCAGGTAAACACGACGAGCGCCTGCTTCCAAGGCTGCGTTGATCACAGTGCGTTCTTCCACTTCGGTAATTCCGCTGGGAACGCTGATGACAACTCTGGGCTTGGGAGTAAACAGAGAGGACTTAATGGCGCTGTTAAACAGTACCTGCAGCATATTAACAGTCATTTCCTGATCAGAAATAACGCCGTCCTTCAAAGGATGCAATGCAACGATGTTACCCGGGGTGCGGCCCATCATGTTGCGGGCAGCAGAGCCAACCTGTAACAGCTTACCTGTATTTTTATCCATGGCGACTACAGAAGGCTCGCGGATCACAAGACCCTGTCCGTCAACTGTAATCAAAACATTGGATGTACCCAGGTCCACACCCAGGTCTTGGGAAAAGAATTGAAATGCCATATGTTTCACCTGCTTATTTATCATGAGATGCTGCAGCAAGGGCAGCAAAATTTACTTCTTTCGCACCGGCAAGGCTTAGTATTTTCGCGCATTCAGAGGCGGTGCAGCCTGTGGTAAGAATATCGTCAATCAGCAAGATCCGTTTACCGCGGATATTTGCGTTTTTAGATGCATGGTAAGCGCCTAAAATATTTGCCTTGCGTTGTGCCATCCCATGGATGGTAGACTGGGGCGGTGTGTGACGATGCTTGACCAGCGCTTGTACCAGAGGGATATCCAGATGGTTGGCAACCTCTGCAGCGACCAATTTGGATTGATCGTATCCACGGCGGATGCGCCGCAGAAAGGAGGTGGGCACCCATGTGATGTAGTCAATATCTTTGATAAGTTCAGACTGCATCAGGTGCATTGCCAGGAATCGGCCATATGCTTTGCTATAATTTTGGCGTCCGTAAAACTTATACCGATGGATGCTTTCACGCACATTACTGTTATAATACCACAAAGCTGTCCATTTCGCAATAAATTGTATATTTCTTTTTCCAGAGCCGTGTTCCTGTACAAAGGTACGGCAGTTATGACATAAATCTGTCTCTTCCGCAGATAGAATATTCTGGCAGAAAATACACTTAGGAGGGAATAGCAGGACCATAAGCCTATTTAACATTGGCGGCCTCCTTGCCCTTGCAGTCGCAGTTTCAGCCCGGTGTATCTGCGCCCGGTTTTGCCGTTTTCGGTCATGTGGGTAATGACCTCTGCTCTGCCAACAATGATCAAAAGCTCTCTGGCTCGGGTGATAGCGGTATATAAAACACTGCGGTTAAGAAGATATTGGGAGCCGTTCCAAGCGGATAGAATCACTGCGCGGTATTCGCTGCCTTGGCTTTTATGAACAGTCATGGCATAAGCAAGCTCCAACTCGTTTAGCTGGGTAAAATCATATGCTGCGATCCGGTCATCAAAGACAATGGTGATCTGCTCCATAGCCGGGTCGATTTCCATAATGACACCAACGTCGCCATTAAAGATGCCGGTGCCTACCTGTGAGCCGTCAGTCTTTTTCCAAAGGATGTCATAGTTGTTGCGGATCTGCATAACCCGGTCGCCTTCCCGGAAGAAAACGTCACCGTATTGCTTTTCTTTTTTATTAGGCGCGGAAGGATTCAGGGCGTTTTGCAAATACTTGTTTAGCAAGAGCGTTCCGGCGGCGCCTTTTTTGGTAGGGGAAAGGACTTGAATTTGCTCCGGAAGAATTCCCATATTTTTAGGAAGCCGACTGCGGCACAGATTTACGATCAGATCTGCAACTTCTTCATCGGAACGAGCCTTTAAAAAGAAAAAATCATTTTTCACATCGGTCAAACAGGGCAGCTCTCCCCGGTTTACCCGGTGGGCGTTCATAACGATCAAGCTTTCCTGTGCTTGCCGGAAAATATCCGTCAGCCGAACAGAGGGCAGCATACCGCTGCGAAGCATATCGTTAAAAGGAAATCCCGGGCCTACAGGGGGCAGCTGATCCGGGTCGCCTACAAGGATCAGGCGGCAGCGACTGGGAACAGCCTGCAATAAGCTATGCAGAAGCAGAATATCTACCATGGACATTTCGTCAACAATAATAGCATCTGCCTTTAAAGGATTGGATTCGTTCTTTGCAAAGTAAAGAAGATCTGTTTTGGGATCTAAGGCAGCTTCTAACAGTCTATGAATGGTGGAGGCATCCCGACCGGTAACTTCTGTAAGCCGCTTTGCAGCCCGGCCGGTAGGGGCGGCCAGCAAACACCGAAGGCCCATTTGTTCATAAAGAGAGAGGATGCCGTTAAGAATGGTGGTTTTACCTGTGCCCGGACCACCGGTGATCAGAAGCAGGGACTTTGTCATGGCAGTGCGGATGGCATCTTCCTGCTGGGCAGAATAGTGAATATGACTATCCTTTGCAGCTGTTTGTAGCATAGCTTCTCCCCGTGCAGGTGCAGGATATGCTGCTTGTGCCAAGGTAAGTAAACGCTGGGTGGTATATTGTTCTGCTTCATAGACTTTAGGCAGATATAAAATAGAGTTTCCGGCTAAAAAGTCTTTTGTAAGCTGGCCGGACTCTACCAGACGTTGGATGCTTTGGGCAATCACTTCTGTATTGAGACTTAAAAGCATGCTGGTGGCGGTTAGCAGTTTGTTTTCGGGAAGAAAACTATGGCCTGCGGTAAGGTTGTACTGCAGTTCAAAAATCACCGCGGCATCTACCCGTCGGGGATCGTCTGCTTCTACTCCCAACTCAATGGCAAACTGATCCACAGCGCCAAAGGGGGCATCCAACTGCTCTTGGGTGAGCAGATAAGGATTTTCATAAAGCATATCCATGGCGGCTTCCCCATAGCGTTTATAGGTTTTTACTGCCAGCTCTGCGCTTAGATTGTGCAAACCGAAAAACTCCATCAAATGCCGAATGCCGATCTGCAGACGGAACTCTTCACCGATGGCAATGGCTCTTGCTTCGGTAATGCCGGAAATCTCGGAAAGACGGTGGGGTTCGCGCTCCATGATAAAAAGTGTGTTGTCACCAAATTTATTAACGATCCGGGCAGCGATTTTAGGGCCAATGCCCTTGATAACCCGGCCGGATAAATACTGTAGGATCTGCGGTGCAGTCTGGGGCATTAGCCGCTCTAAAAATTCGGCTTCAAATTGCTTGCCGTAGTTAGAATGATTGCTCCAACGGCCGGTGACCATCAGCTGCTCACCCACAACGGGTAGAGGGATCGTGCCTACCACGGTGACAGTTTGACCGTCGTGACATTGCAGACGCAGCACGCTATAGCCGTTGTCATAGTTCTGAAAGACAACGGCGGCAATGGTGCCTTGTAAAATTTCCATCTCGTTCACGGCGGTTCTCCTTTTGGCTGCGGTAATTATTTTTTAACGATCACGCGTTGGGTTTTGCCAAGACCTCCGGGGCCTGGGGCATCCTCGGAAAAAAGACTGTAAAGATCTTCACATCTTGTTTCTATAGTTTGGTAGTTGTGGGAAACGGTTTGCCCTACATTGATAAAGAAGTTTTGTTTCTTGTTGGCTGCAAGTACGCTGCGACCTGCGGTGGTAAAACCTAATACGCGGCAGTAGGGGACAGGGGTGTCAAGATCGTTGGTAGTAATTCCAAGAAAAGCACACATGAGCATCCGATCAATCCGGCTGCGCGTGTAGCGCTTGGATTTGGTGGCGACTGCGATCTGCTCCAGAGAACTATGGGATCTTGCATTGTGCATAAGTTTGCGCCAAAGACCTTCACTGCCGTAGGGGATCACCTGAAATTCTGCCTCTGTCATCCATCGAAGCTTTCCTAAGATGGCGCGCTCTCCGGCAATCAGGGTGTGGCGAGGGGCGTCCCGGAAGATATCAAATGCGGCCTGAGGAACATAAGTTTCCCAGGGATCGCCGCTACCCATGGCGGTTCTGATGGCGGTGGCGGAGGGGTTTTCGATATCGGGGATCGTGTCGTGATAGCCGCCTTGCCGGAAAATAGGCAAAATTTCCAGAGGGCTATTTTGCTGCAAGATCGCTTTGCAGTATTCCGTTGCCAGAATATTGTTTGGCTTTTGTAGCAGTTGGGCATCACAGCCCATAGCTTCCAAAGCTTGCTGCCGGGCAGCGGGATAGCTGATGCCGGTTTCTAAAGCCTTTCGCAGTAATTCGTGAAATTCGGGCTGGCACATTGCGCGTGCGGTGTGCATAAGATCATTGGCATCTTCATTTTCTGCGCCGAAGCATAGATGGGTGCAGATTCGGGAAAGAATAGATACACCGGTCTGGGCAAACCCTTCGGCAGAGGAGAGGGCTGCGGTAACGGGCAGTTCCAATACTAAATCTGCGCCACAGGCTAAAGCAGCGTTTGCACGGTATTCCTTAGGGAAGAGGGCAGGGACGCCCCGTTGCACATAATTGCCGCTCATCAAACACACAATGGTACAATCCGGACCGAAGCGCTGCTTAATGAGGTCAATTTGCTTTTTATGTCCGTTATGAAAGGGGTTATATTCGCAAATAATACCAACGACCATCAAAAAACACGCTCCTTTGTAAAAAAATTCCGTTTTAGGGGTTGAGAAATTTCAATTTATATTATAGAATAGTATCATCTATGGTTATATTATCATAAATCTAAAGAAAATCAATTTATTTTAGGAGGAAGATTCCAATGAATGTTTTGGTAATCAATGCCGGCAGCTCCAGCTTGAAGTATCAGCTGATGAATCCTGAGACCGGTGATGTAGCTGCTAAGGGCTTGTGCGAGCGTATTTACATCGACGGCCGTCTGACTCACAAGGTTGGCGACAAGAAGGTGGAGAAGGACATTGCAATGCCCACCCACTCCGAGGCTATCCAGGCAGTTCTGCAGATCCTGGTGGATCCTGTTGACGGCGTGATCAAGGACGTCAGCGAGATCGATGCTGTTGGCCACCGCGTGCTGCATGGCGGCATGGAGTTCTCTGACTCCTGCATTATCAATGACGATGTGATCAAGGCAATCGAAAAGTGCATCCCTCTGGGTCCTCTGCACAACCCTGCTAACCTGATGGGCATCCGTGCTTGCCAGGCTGTTATGCCCGGCACTCCCCAGGTCGCTGTGTTTGACACCGCTTTCCACATGACCATGCCCGCTACCGCTTACACCTATGCTATCCCCTACGAGTACTATGAGAACGACCAGGTTCGCCGCTACGGCTTCCACGGCCCTTCTCACCGCTATATCTCTGCCCGCGCTGTTGACCTTCTCGGCAACCCCGAGCACAGCAAGGTTATCTGCTGCCACCTCGGCATCGGCTCCTCCCCCTCCGCCTGCATCGATGGCAAGTGCGTTGACACCACCATGGGTCTTGGACCCCTCGCAGGTGTTCCCA
>JAZRCU010000170.1:0-2934 GCA_045659965.1 Faecousia sp. | reverse complement strand
TGAACAACGAGGATGTTATCTATCTTCTGTGGTACACCATGTTCCCGGAGAGCTATCCCGTTGTAGCTTCCGCCGACTTTACCGGTGATGACGAAGTGAACAACGAGCATGTAATCTATCTTTTGTGGTACACCATGTTCCCGGAAAGTTATCCCTTGGACGGCAAGAAGGAATAATAAATTACATACAGCAAAAGAGCGTGCCTTTTCGGCACGCTCTTTTAGCTTTCTGGAAAATTCTTGCAAAAGGGAAAACCATGGTTTATAATAAAACCATCAAACTATAAGGATACCTAATACATAAATACGGCTTTTATTTATGTGCGTGGGATCAATTGAATATGAATACAGATTCCAACGGTATGTACATAAATAGTGTTTGTATCGGTATAGTTTGGCGACTACCGGAGTTTGCGATTTTGTGCGGCTGCTTCGGCGGCCGCATTTTTGTTTGGAGGGATATGTATGTCAAAGAGGATCTTGAGTTTGCTGCTGGTAGTTTCTATGCTTTTTGCGATGCTTCCTGCAACGGCCAATGCTACAGAAACGGATGCTTCTGTGGAAAATGACGATACGACGATCGTTGGAACGAATGGCTTTGGCGCATTGCTTGCCGAGAGTATCCAGCAGGAGCAGACATTAGACGATGACATTAGCGGTTATAACGTAACGTCCTTGACCATCGAAAATGCAGTGGCCACTGTCTCCTATGATACGCTGGAGGAAGCGGTGCTGGTGGTTTCTATTTATACAGAGGATGGATTGCGGATGCTGGCCAGCGGCAATACCGTGGTTGTACCGGAGGGAACTACGGCAAGAATTACGCTGGAAGGGGAAATGCCGGAATATTTTATGGCATTTGCTTATCTGCTGGATACTTATGATTATTCACCGCTTTGTCAGGCTTATAGTACCCCTTTGTACACCAAAGAAATGCAAGATTTGCTGCAGTCAACTACGGATGATTACGATGCAGACAGAGTGTTGAATCTCGATGATGACGAGACAACCAACTTCGCCGTCTATGCCGATTCGACCATTGTGTTGGAGCAATCCGCTGATGCAAATAAGGTGATCAGCGTTGACGACGAAAGCCGTACATACGTGATCGAAAATGCAGACAGCACTGTTTTGGATTTGCAGGCAGGAGATATTTTGGCATATCCCTATGGCGAAGAGCAGATTTTGATCGTAAAGGTCGCATCCATCTCTGCCAATGGCACAACTGTGACCATTTCAGGCGAAGATCTGCAGATGGAGGAAGTGTTCTCCCACGTAAAATTTGAAAATTACGGAGATGCGGAAGACATCATCGTCAATGATGAGGGCTTGGAAGAAGGCGTTGTCTACGAAGGATTTGTGGACAATAGTGTCCAAACTTATGGCCTCCGGGCATACTCCAATGAAATTACCAAGTCAAAAACCTTGCGCTATAGCTTGGTAGATAAAAAGATTGGTGCCGTTGAGATTAATGGCGGTGTTGAGTTAGGTCTGGAAATTACGCTGAACTATTATATTTCTTGGACCAAACAGTTTCTGGAATTTAAAACCGAATTTGGATTAAAGGGACAGCTCTCTGTAGAGGGAAAAGTGAAGCCGGTGGGTATTCCATTGGGAGAATGGCAGTTTACAGCCTATGGTGTCAGCGTCGGCTTTGAACCCGAGTTTCAGGTTGAATTCAGCGGAAAAGTTGAATTTACTGTGTTTGTTGGCGGAACTGTAGGATTCTCTTATACAAGCGGCTATGGTGTCAAAAATTTGACTTCTTCTCCGGATGTGGAACCGGAGCTTTCTGTTGAAGGCTCTATCTTTGTGGGCGTTGATTTGTGTCCCTGTGTAGAAATATTGGATGGAGCCATAGCGGAGGCAG
The DNA here is from genome assembly GCA_045659965.1 of Faecousia sp. Lineage (GTDB taxonomy): Bacteria > Bacillota > Clostridia > Oscillospirales > Oscillospiraceae > Faecousia. The sequence goes on along the minus strand of JAZRCU010000170.1, from coordinate 1,065 downwards.
AATTAGAAATGCCGGTAGGCATTGAACTTACCGCCAAAATGAATGGCTCATCATTTGACTTTGGCAGTTCTGACAGCGATAGTGTACATAGCTGCAAAAGATGCCTAGATATTGAACTTAAGTTTAAGGCGGAGTTTTCTGTAAAGATTACATTCTTAAAATGTAAGCGGCTGGAGATCAAGACTGAAATTAAATATATCCAATTCCCCATAGGCAATATGTATTGGTCCTTTGATCAGGGCGATTTTGGATGGGGAAGCTGTCCTTACAGAAAATATCGGGTCACCTTGGTCGTCGTGGATGAGAACAGGATAACAGTGGAGGGTGCTGCTGTTTCTAACCGGGATGGTACGCAGATTGGTGCGACAAACAAGAACGGAGTTTTGGTTACTCATTATCCTGTGGGCTATTATCAGTGGAGTATCTCCTATAACGGTGCAACCGTGAAAAAGAACGTCAACGTAACAACAACACCCCAAAAGGTAACGATTGTTATGGATGGTGTGGATGATAAGCCTACAACGCAGACGCAGGTGCAGACGGGCGGATATATTAACTCTTTGAACAAACCGGCGCATTTGGTGCAAGGATTTGTGACTTATGGCTCATGCGGCCCAAACTTGAATTGGGTACTGTATAAAGATGGTAGACTCCACTTCTTTGGTAGTGGCCCAATGAATGGATATTCTTCTTGGCTCAATTTGCCCCCTTGGTGGGAATATAAAGAAAAGATCACCAGCGTTACAATGGATGAGGGCATCACTTCAATCGGTAGTTATGCCTTTACAGACTGTGTTGGGCTGGAAAGCATAAAAATTGCAGACAGTGTCTTGACCATTGATGCATATGCCTTTGATGAATGTATTAGTTTGGCAGACGTAACCTTTGGTGATCAATTGATCGGCATTGCAGATGCTGCATTTATGGACTGCACCAGCATAAAGACATTGGTACTTCCGGACAGCTTAAAGGAAGTAGGCAACTATGTCTTTGAAGGCTGCACCAGCTTAAAGACCGTTCATATCGGCAATGGCTTGACAGCCATCGGCTGGCGCATGTTTAACG
>JAZRCU010000169.1:0-21110 GCA_045659965.1 Faecousia sp. | reverse complement strand
GGGGTTTTCCTTTTTGGTTATGGCAGCATGCTTCGCTGCTGCCATCTGGAGTATGCGTCCGCTGTTTTGTGTGTAGTTTTGCAGTAGGGGATTGAAAGTACTTGCCTGATGTCCAGGATGGTGGTATAGTTAGGTTAGAATTTAGGAAAGGATGAGTTCTGGTGAAACGAATGATACAGGTAGCGAGCAGTTTGCTTCTGGCAGTATGCCTGAGCGGCTGCAGCAAGACAGACAATAGCGGGCTTGGCGTGATTTTTTTGTTGTTGGCACTTTTGTTGGTGGTCTTAGTCCTATTTAGGGCAAACAACATTGCCAATTACCGAAAAAAGCAAGAGGCAAAGGGTCGCAAAGCGTCCCCAAGACCGGATGCTCTTAACAAATATCTGTGTGCAATTGCAGGCGTTTTGTTGATCATCGGGTCTGTGTTGATTTTTAGCAAGGGACCGGAAACACCGGAAGAAAACCCAACACAAACAGAAGCAACAACGCTACCGGAGGAAACCCAGCCGGAAGAGTTTTTTGCTGCCCAGAGTGTGGCGGACACGGACCCGGATCGCTTTGGTATCCGCTGGGAGATTTTCGAAAACGGGGCTCGGCAGACAAGCTATCAGCGACAGGAGCCTATTTCCTTTGGTGAGCCGGAGCAATATTTTGCGTTGCCTGGCATCAGTACATTCCGGGGGAATAATTATCGCAACAGCGCCAGTTACGGAACGGCTACAGTGACGGAAAGAAGGCTGACCACCATTTGGACGCATGATACCGGTGTGATTGAGGGTGGTACGTGGAGCGGCAACGGTTGGACCGGACAGCCGTTGATTGTGTGCTGGGACGAAGAGACCCGGCAAAATATGAACTTGTATCCGGAAAAGAAGCAGAAGCAGGATCTTACGGAAGTCATATATGCTTCTTTGGATGGCATGATCTATTTTCTGGATCTTTATGACGGTTCGGCAACCAGAGATCCTATTGATGTGGGTTTGTGCTTCAAGGGCGCAGGCACGCTGGATCCCAGAGGCTATCCGCTGCTGTATGTGGGCGCCGGAGATGTCAACGCTGCCGGTGAGCGGCCCCGGATGTTTATTATCAGTCTGATTGACGGCAAGATCCTCTATCAGTATGGTCACGAGGAAAGCTTGGCATACCGAGAGGATAATGAACGTTGGTGTGCATTTGACTCAGCACCCTTGGTCCATGCACAGAGCGATACGTTGATCTGGCCCGGAGAAAACGGCATTTTGTATACCCTCAAGCTAAATGCCGCCTACGATCGCCAAGCAGGTACAGTGAGCGTAAAGCCCAATGAAATGGTGCAGACACGCTATAAGACAAATCGCTCCGGGGTTGACAGCTATTGGTACGGCTATGAGGCCAGTGCTGACATCGTGGGAGATTATCTCTATGTTAGCGAAAACGGCGGTATGTTCTTCTGTATTGATTTAAACACTATGGAACTGGTGTGGGCGCAGGATACAAAGGATGACTCCAATTCCAGTCCGGTGTTTGAAAGAGTCAGCCAGTCAGAAGGCTATCTTTATACTGCCCCCTCCTTGCACTGGACAAAGGATGCCAACAGTGAAGGCACGATTTCCATCTATAAATTGGATGCCACCACTGGGCAGATCCTGTGGGAGCGGCCTTATGATGTGCATACGGTTTACAATGTGTCCGGCGGCGTACAGTCTACACCGTTGCTGGGAAAATCCGGAACGCGATTAGACGGATATATCTATTACGCTATTGCCCGTACAGAAACCACTCAGTCCGGCACGTTGGTAGCGTTGGACACCGCCACAGGACGGGAGGCTTGGCGTCTGGACATGGATTACTATGCTTGGAGTTCCCCGGTTGGCGTTTATGATGCAGCGGGAAATGGCTATGTGGTGCTCTGCGACTCCAATGGAACGGCACATTTTATTGATGGCGTTGCCGGACGAGTGGTAGATACTTTGTATCTGGGCGGCCTCGTGGAAGCCAGTCCGGCAGTTTATAACGATATGATCGTGGTTGGAACACGGTTGAAAAAGATCTGCGGCATCCGCATCAGTTAGGAAAACAAAGGATGATGGGAGATCGTAAAGATAAACAGCTAGAAAAACTTTTGATCAAGAAATAACAAAATCCCCGAAATGCAGATGCATTTCGGGGATTTATTATGCAGAAAATCTTGTTGTCTAAAGGGGAAATGGGCGCGCTGATACGCAATTAATTTGCGTTGTTTTGCAGATCATGGGATGTGATTGCTTCTGTAATATAGGGGATCAGATATTCTGTAGATTTGGTTGCGCCTGTTTCGCTTAGGTGCTCATAGTCAAAGAAATCAGTGGAGTAATCATAGCGGATTTCCTTCTCTAAATTCAGGAATTGTACATTATACGCATCACAAATCTGTTGGAAGTGGTTTAGCTTTCTTAGCTCGTTGACCTTAGATATATAGGGAGAGCGGTAGAAGATCAATTCCACGTCGTAAGAGTCACAAAGCTCAATGATCTTTATGATGTATTCGGCAATATCCGGCTCGATTTCTAGAACATTACTTTTGCGCACATGCTTTTGTAATTGCAAATAGTCATTTAATGGCGTGCTTGGATTTACCTTGAATCCATTATTCTCTAGCCGGGAGATCATTTCCGTTTTAGACACTTCGGATGCGTCGTTATTGGCCTCCTCGAAGGAGTAGTCAAAGTCGTAGGAATGCAGAGCGTTTTCCATGATGCGTTCTTTGTATTTAGAGAATAAGAAATTTGATTCCACAAAATCCAGAGACGAATAGCGTTGAATGACTTTCAATTTTTCAAAGGAGAAAGGGATGCGCTCCATATTGGTTTGAAGATAAGAACCCAGTATGCTTTCTGTGCTGTCATAGGTTTCGTAAGGGTTAATACCCCAAGTCTCAACCAAGGCAACTTTAGGAGCATAGTCTTTGAACTGTTCCCGCATCCGCAAGTATGTGGTTGGGATAATTTCTCCCGGATTTCCAAACACGAAAGACTCCAGCCCAGTTTGTTCCCGTAGGGTGTTGGGGTTGAAGGAGGTGTAGGAATGACAGGAGCCATATATCTGCACATCAAAATCAGAACCGATTTCTTCCAGATGTTTCTCTAAATGGTAATAACGATTGTAGGGTTTAGAAATGAGGATTTCTCCGGCCTGATGTAATAACCCAAACAGAATCAGGCAAAAGGCAATACATGATAAAACTTTTTTCATCAGAATCCTCCGTACAGGAAGTTGCTTAAATCATAGCCGCTTCCGTACAAGCCAAAGAGTGCTACGTCGAAAATCAAAATGAAATATACAAACCAGCGAATGATGATATGCTGCCTTGTAAGGCAGCTTACAACATTGCTTTGTGTTTTGCTCATTAACTCGATTGCAAACAGACCGCAGATATGGACGATCAGCAGACCCCAGTAATTCTGAGTCAATCCAAGGGTGTATAGACTGCCGTCGAACAGCTTCCACAGTTGCGCATCGGAGAGCATGTTGCGGATGTAGTTAACAGCGTCCATAAAACCTTCGGAACGGAAGAAAATCCATGCCAGCACAACCAAGTTGAATGTGATCAGGGTTTGGAAAATTCTTTCGCTAGAGGATTTTTCTTCCACGCCGATCCATCGCTTTATGCGGCTGCGAATTCCGGCTGTGCATTGACCGAAAATTTGGTAAATTGCATGGAGTGCGCCCCAAACAAAGAATTTTGTTCCTGCCCCGTGCCACAGGCCACTGAGCAAAAATGTAATCATCAAATTTGCGTATTTACGGGCAGTGCCCTTTCTGTTACCGCCGAGGGGAATGTAAACATAGTCTTTCAGCCATCCACTTAATGACATATGCCATTTTCCCCAGAACTCCTTGATAGAGCAGGAAAGATATGGACGGTTGAAGTTTGGAACAAGTGTAATACCAAACAAACCGCTGACACCGCGACAAATATCTACGCAACCGGAGAAGTCAGTATACAGCTGAATGGCGTATCCAACTGCGGCAATGTAAAGGGTAATGCCATAAAGCTCGCTATATTGGGCGAAGCAGTTGTTTACAAAGATGCTCAAACGATCAGCAATTACCATTTTTTTGATAAGGCCGAACAGAATGATAAGCAGACTGTTTCGCATGTTGTCAAAGGAGAACTTGTTTTGATGCAGAAGCTGAGGCATCAAATTGTCGTATCTGGAAATGGGACCTTGGACAACGGTTGGGAACCAGGAAAGAAACAGAAGGTACTTCCAAAAGGACCTTTCCGGCTGGATCTTGCCTCTGTAGGAATCTACCAAATAGCCAATGGACTGCAGGACATAGTAGGACAGGCCCAGAGGGATCAGGAAATTAAATTCCGGCTCAATAATGTAAATTTTCATAAGAGCCAGAAGTCGCTTGAACATCCAGACCGTCCATGGCAGCACCTTGATTACATACCAGATTGCTGCGTTTAAGCAAATAGTGATCGCCAGAATTGCTTTTTTCGGCTTTTTAGAAAGCAGTTTGGCCGCAAGGAAAGTGGAACCTGCAACAAACAATAAAAACAGAAAATATCTCAGATCATAAGAGGCGTAAAACACCAAGCTTCCCAGCAGCAGTATATACCCACGGAGCTTTACTGGAATAATGTAAAATAGTACGACTAGGCAAACAACAAACAAGCCAAATCCAAGTGACAAATAGCTCAATTTACCATACTCCTTTCAAAATACCAGCCTTTTATATGGCAAATGATTTTAGCATGCCAAACAGAGGATGAAACTTCAAAATATGTTCGAAATAATATATCAAATTTTGCCGATATTGTCAAGTTGACGGATGATTTGTTGTAAAGATCCACGCTCTGAGATTTTCTGGTTATTTACAAAATGGGGAAATGCTTGGAAACTGCGAGGTATCTAATGATTGCAGAGTAAAATTATGCTTGCTTGTTCGTAGGATTTATGGTAAAATCAGTATGAAAATGGGGATGGTCTGTAAAGAGGTTGATTATAATGGATCAATACCTGTTTTGTTGCGATAGAATTCGCCATAAAAAAGAGATAATCTAGCGAGGTGCAGTATGAAGGTTTGCTTAGTAGGATCCTCCGGTGGTCATTTAACACATCTGTATATGCTCAAGCCTTTTTGGCGGGAACATGAGCGGTTTTGGGTAACCTTTGATAAGGAAGATGCCCATGAAACACTTACAAATGAAACGATGTATCCCTGCTATTTTCCCACAAATCACAATATTCCCAATTTGATTCGCAATACCTTTCTTGCGTGGAGAGTTTTGCGTAAGGAAAAGCCGGATTTAATTATTTCTTCTGGTGCGGCTGTTGCCGTTCCCTTCTTCTATTTGGGAAAATTGTTTGGCGCAAAGACAATTTACATTGAAGTGTTCGATCGAATTGACTCCAATACATTGAGTGGAAAGCTGGTTTACCCTGTGACGGATAAGTTTATTGTCCAGTGGGAAGAAATGCTTGAAGTTTATCCCAAGGCGGTCAATTTTGGCAGCATTTTCTGAGGAGGAAGCAAGATGATATTCGTTACTGTAGGAACCCACGAACAACCCTTTAATCGGTTGTTGTCTTGTGTCGATCATTTGGTAGAAACCGGCGCTATTACGGAAGAAGTAGTGATTCAAAGCGGTTTTAGCGACTATGAGCCGAAGCATTGCCGTTGGAGCAAGCTGTTGCCTCATAAGGAAGTAAAAGAGCTTGCCGAACAAGCCCGTATTATCATTACCCATGGTGGCCCTGCCAGTTTTATGATGCCTTTGCTGATGGGAAAGATCCCTGTTGTTGTGCCTAGAATGGCCAGCTTTAACGAGCATGTAAATGATCATCAGGTCAGCTTTAGCAGAGCGGTGGCGCAGAGAAAGGGTAACATTATTCTGGTGGAAGATCTGGACCAGCTTGCAAATGTGATCGCCAATTATGATGATATCGTTTCCGGCATGCCTCTGGATAATAAGAGCCATAACGCAAGGTTTAACGAAAAACTCAAGAAGTTGGTTGACGAAATGTTTTCATAATTGCCCAGGCGATAAGGTGCGGGCATGATTTTCCTTGTATTAATGCTTGATAGATCTTAGGAGCTGAGTAAATGTTTAAAAATGTAAAGCTAAAAAAAGCGTTAAAGAGCACAGTTTTTCCGGTGTTTACATTCATCAATAAGTTGATCCCTAAAAACGATCGGTTGATTATGCTTTATTCTGCCAATATGGGAATTCAGCATAATTTAAAACCGCTAATGGATTATTTGCTGGATAATGGATACCACGAAAAATATAAAATTATTTGCGGTGTGGAGAGTATGGAGTATGCAGAAGATGAGGATCGCGTAAAGTTTGTTCCTCAGCTGGTTGCGATGCTGTATTTTCTTGTTACGAAGCATGTTTATTACACTACGGGACAGATTCCTATCAAGCCGACTAAGCGGCAGAACGTGGTGATGCTGGATCATGGCACTGCAAGCTATAAGACTGTCGGTGCATGGTCTAATATCCAAAATGGTGATGCTTTCTATTTCACCCATTTTACTGCGCCGTCTCCGGCCTTTGTGCCTATTTATCAGCAGCAGTATCTGTGTAAGGAAGAAAATATGGTGATTAACGGCGAGCCTGTGAATGACCTTTTCTTCCAGGAGCATGAGAAGTACGATCTAGGCGACTTTAAGAAAGTAGGCGTTTGGGCTCCTACATTCCGTCAGTCTGACTATCTGGGTTATGATGATTCCACAGAAGAGCTGATTCCTATGTTTACCCAGGAGGATTATGCCCAGCTGAACGAGCAGCTTCGTCAGCATAATATCAAGTTGATGGTCAAGCTGCATCCTGCCCAAAACCTGGATGGATATGCTCAGCGCCACTTCTCCCACTTGGAGATCTATTCCGATCAGGAATTCCGCGCCAAGGGCTATGAGTTATATGCTTTGTTGAAGCAGTCTGACTTCCTGGTGGCGGACTATTCTTCTGTGCCGCTGCAGTATTTGCTGCTGGATAAGCCTATCTTTTTTGCAATCCCGGATCTAGAGGAGTATAAGCAGCGCCGGGGATTCATTTTCGAGAATGTGCAGGATTACATGCCTGGCCCCAAAGCGGATAATAAAGAAGCCTTGTATGCTTTCCTTGAGGATATGGCAATGGGCCGTGATGACTACAAGGATGAGCGGAAGAGAGTTTGCAATATTATTCACACTTATCAGGACGGAGATAACTGCGAAAGAGCGTTGAAAATCGGACAGATTACACTGCCCTGATTATGAGGGTGTGCCAAAAGAAAAATTGCAACCCACGATTGCAGGGGGATTTATGAAAAAAGTATTGATCGTGATCACCACAGACTTTGTCTCCTACGGTGGACTGACCACTGTGATGATGAATTATTTTCGCAATATGAACAGGTCAGATCTGCAAATTGATTTTGCATCTACCAATGAAGCGGATGAGAACGCTGTGGCAGAGCTTCGTGCAGCTGGATCCAGATATTTTAATCTGGGAGACAGAAAAAAGAAATTGCTTAGTTACATGGTCAACTTGTATAAGTTGATCCGCAAGGAAAAATACGATGTACTCCATGTAAACGGCAATAGCGCAACAATGGCCTTTGATTTGCTACCGGGCTGCCTTTGCGGCACACCGATTCGCATTGCTCACGGACACACTACGCAATCCGGTTATCCGCGGGCTCATAAAATTCTGTCCCCGCTGTTTAAAAAGATGTATACCCGTGCTATTGTGACATCCAAGGCAGCGGGAGATTGGCTGTTTACGGATGGCTATATGGTTTTAAATAATGCCATTGATGTAGCGCATTATGGATTTTCTCAGGAAACCAGAAACCGGGTGCGCAAAGAATTAGGCCTGGAAGAGAAATTCGTGGTTGGAAACGTAGGAAAGCTAAATCCCTCCAAGAATCACATGTTCCTGCTGGACATTTTGCAACAGATCCGTATGCAACGGGATGATGCAGTTTTGGTAATTGCCGGCGGCGGCGAGATGGAAGCGGCACTTCGTCAGAAATGCAAAGAGCTTTATATTGAAGAGTATGTGCTGTTTCTGGGCATGCTGGACGATACCAGCGATGTGCTTCAGGCATTTGATGTTTTTGTATTTACGTCTATGTTTGAAGGCTTGGGCATGGTGCTAATTGAGTCTCAGGCTGCTGGACTTGAGTGCATTTCTTCTGATGTAGTACCTATTGAAACAAAGGTTTCTGACTATATTCGTTATATGAGTCTGGATGCGTCTGCAGCAAAGTGGGCCGAAGCCACCCTGGCAATTCCGGCCTATGACCGGGTCGCCCACGCAAGTTCTGCGGCGGAAACGATCCGGCAGCATGGCTATGATATTCGATACGAAGCAGAGAAATTGGAAAGTATATACAAATCCTGATCTGCAGAAGGGGATATAAAAATGATTAAAGTGCTTCAGTCGGTAAGTTCATTGGGCATTGGCGGTAACGAACTGTCCGTTATGAATTTCTTTCGGAATATTGATAAATCACAGTTTCAGGTCGATTTTCTGATCTATGATGAACGGCTGGAGTTTGCAGACGAAGTGAAAGCAGCCGGCGCAAAGATTTATCTGTGCCCGCAAAAGAATATGAATCGTCTGGCGCGTATTTTTTATGAAGCAAAATTTGTGTATAAAACCCTGAAGGAAAATGATTATGACATTATCCACTGCAATGGGTGTTCCTTTATTAATATTCTCAGAGCGGTAATACCTGCTAAGTTGACAGGTAAAGTAAAGGTGATTTCTCATTCCCACAATGTAGGGAATGCGCCCAAGAATGTAATCGAGAAAATCGCGCAGCAATTTTTAAGATGGTTGTTGTCTGCGATAGTTGACCTGGGATTTACCTGTTCCGATTTGGCCGGAGCAAGCAAATATACAAAATCATTTATTCAGAGTAAAAAGTATATTTTGATCAACAATGCTGTGAAGGTGGATAAGTACCGTTTTTGCCAGGATAACAGAGATGAGATCCGACGCAAGTATGGCGTTGAGGAGAAATGTGTAGTTGGTCATGTTGGCAGATTAGCTGAACAAAAAAATCAAGGATTTTTGCTGGATCTATTTGCACAATGCTGGAAAGAGAATGCAAAAATGGCGCTGCTTTTAGTTGGAGGCGGTGCTATGGAGAAGGAACTGAAGGAAAAGGCGGAATCCTTGGGCATTTGTGATAAAGTGATTTTTACAGGCAGTGTGTTTGATGCAGAGAAGTATTACTCTGCGATGGATGTGTTTGTTATGCCTTCTTTATATGAAGGATTACCGTTTACGGCTGTGGAAGCGCAGGTAAATGGACTTAAATGTGTGCTTTCGGATGAAATTACAAAGACTGCCAATGTATCAGGAGATGTGTTGTATTTGTCGCTGTCTGCTGAGAAAGATGTGTGGGCGGAGGTTGTAGCAAAGCAGGCTGAAAGCAGAAGCGAAGCGAATAATACGGAAAAGGTTATTATGAATTACGATATTAACCGGGAGACGCAGAAACTCCAGAAAATTTATAGAGAAATCGTGTAAGGGGGTATTTGTATGCGCAAGTGTTTGAGAAATATCGTAGAGTTTCTCAAGCAGAACAGAATTACTATCGAGATGGTTTTGTTTATTTGTTCTGTTGCCTATAGCTTTCAAGGTACAATTGTAAGTCAGGCTGTCGTCGGTGTGTTTTGGATTTTACGTGCTGGAATTCAGTGGCTGATGGATATGCGCGCGAAGCGTAGTAATCCATGTATGAAATACTGCGTTTTTGCGGTCCTAATTTATTTTGTACCACAGCTGGCAATTCATATTTACTCAATTTTATTGGTCCTTTTTGGCGTGACAAATGCAGAAATTCTCACGACGAATGCGATCACTTATACAGCGATCTTATTTGTGGCTGCTGCGATCTATCTTTTTGAAAAGAAAGCGGTGGATTTAGTCTTTTGGAGCCTTGCAGTGTCTTGGTTCTATTGCTTGATAAAGGCAGTTGCTTTGCATGGCTTCAATATTATTCCCGATGCGATTGCACAGGGCTGGTTTGGTGCTGATATAGGTCATGAGAACTATTTAGAGCTGGATGCGGTTGTGCTATCTGTGGGCTATTATTTGGTATGGTATTTGTTTTCAAGGGCAGAGACAAGAAAAAAGTCATTGCCACTTGCTATTTTGCTGACAGTTGTATTTTTGTTCGGCGTAAAAAGAATAGTGATCCTAGCAGCTTTGCTGGTGGTGGCATGTTATCTTGTTATCCCCAAGAAGGATGAAACAAAAGCGTATAAATTTGGCATTGTTGCAGGTTGGGTTGCAGTAGGAATTAGCGTGGCGTTTATTTTTGTACTGTCTCTTGGCGATATTTTCTATGATGTGCTTGACAGGCTGGGAATTGACACAATGTCCCGCAATTTCTTTTATAAGCATATTATGTCTTTCACAGAGTTTTCACCCGCGTTCCTCGGTTTTGGCCGCGGCAGTGTAAAGGTTGAAATGCTTAGAGCCTGTGCTCCGTATTCTCATGTTCACAGCGATATTATAAAAATGTTCTTTGAGATCGGATTTGTTCCGTTTTTGGGTTGGCTCTATTTCAATTTTGTTTTTCTTGCGCAAAGTTTCAAGAAACGATACGGCAAGTCTGTAGCGATTTTTTATTTAGTAGTTGCAGCTTATACATTCATGTTGTTCTTGACGGATAATACGGAAAACTATTTTGTATGTATTATAATTCGCTCTATCATGCCTTTGGGATTTGCGATATCTGCAGCGGATGTAGGAGAAAACCATATTAAAAAACTGTGATCTGGTATAGCACAAAAGGTGGTCTTAGGGAGTAATGAATAAATTTCGTTATCTTTTTAAGAATATGGGATTTTTGTTTATTGGATCCTTTTCCTCAAAAATTCTTGTATTTTTATTGGTTCCGCTTTATACGGCGGTTTTGTCTACAGCGGAATATGGCAGCTATGATCTGATTTATACAACGGTACAGCTGCTTGCGCCGCTGCTGACACTGAACATCGTAGACGGAATTCTGCGTTTTACAGTAGACTCGGATCTGGCAGGCCGAAAAGGCGTGTTTACCATCGGCGTTAAATATATTGCCATTTCTACGGCAGTGGTATTTATCGCAGCAATTTTGGGCGCGCAGGTTTTCCATATAGAATTTATCCGTGAGTTCTTTTGGGAATTTATACTGATGTATATCGCTTACCTGATCAATCAGTTTGCGATCCTGTTTGCCAGAGGATTGGATGACACTCTGGGCACTGCCATTGGCGGCATTATTGGAACAGTATGTATGATCGTGCTGAATTTGCTGTTCCTTTTGGTATTCAAACTGGGACTAAAGGGCTATTTTTATGCTAATATCCTTTCTTTGGTGATCCCGGTGATTTACATGGCGATCCGGGATAAAATGCTCAGCTTTTTTATCTGGCGTATAGGTGAAGCAGGGAGAGCACTGGAGAAAAGATTGGTAGCCTTCTGCTTCCCGTTGGTATTCAACACCATGAGCTGGACCATCAACAACTTGGCTGATCGTTATGTTGTTACCTGGATGTGCGGTCTGGATGCCAACGGCGTCTATTCCGTTTCCTACAAGATCCCTGCAATTTTAAATAGCATCCAAAGTATTTTTATCTCTGCCTGGCAGCTGTCTGCCATTAAGGAACTGAACGCAGAGGACGGTCCGGAGTTTTTCTCCCAGACTTATCAAGGTTGTCATGCTATTATGGTGATGCTTTGCTCTGGCTTGATTATTGGCACGCGTATCTTGGCGCATTTGCTCTTTGCCAACGAGTTTTATGTCGCTTGGGAATTTGTGCCTGTGCTTCTTTTGTATGTCGTTTTCAATACACTATCCGGCACCATCGGTGGTGTGTTTACCGCAGCAATGGACTCCAAGGCATTTGCAAATTCCGCACTGGTAGGAGCGACTACAAACATTGTATTAAACTTTGTGTTTGTTTACTTCTGGGGCACAATGGGTGCGGCCGTGGCAACGGTTATTTCCAGCATTGTTATTTGGGGAATGCGCTTCTATTATTCCAAGCGCCATATTACCTGGATCCTCAATATGAAAAAATGCTATTTGGACTTTGCATTGTTGGGTGTGCAGGCGGTGCTGATGACTGTGATCACACACCCGGCCGGATATGTTTTGCAGATTGCGTTGTTTGCAGGAATGTTTGCAAACAATTTTGCTACATTCCAAGGACCGCTGAATATGATTCTTGGACGTTTACGGAAAAAGTAAAAGTGGAAAGGAATGGATATAGTGAATTTGTATAAGCTCAGAATGCTTATGAAGCAAAATAAGTTCATTTACACAATCTATTGCAAGCTCAATCAAAGACGTTGGGATAAAAATGCAGATATTGCCAAGAAGGCGTTGGCTGAGCAGGGCATGCAGGTGGTTGAAGAAATCGAAAAAGCATTGTCTGGCCAGAATGTGAAGTATTTTCTCGCCTTCGGCAATTTATTAGGCTTGGAGCGTGAAGGCCACTTTATTAAATATGATAATGATATTGATTACGGCATCTTTATCAATGAGAATTTTACATGGGAAATGCTGGAAGCATGCATGAATAAGGCTGGTTACAAAAAGATCAGACAGTATTCTCTTGGTGGGGAGATTAGTGAACAGACCTACAAAAAGGGAATTCTTCCTGTGGATTTCTTTGGCTGCCGGATTGAGGGAGAACATATGGTTTCCCACGACTTTTTTAGAAAAGACGATTATTCCTATGCCTCTAAAGAAGAAATGCATGTACTTGAGGGCAGATTTGCAAGAGTGGATGAGGTGCAGAAAAAAGTATACGATGGCGTGGAAATCACAGTGCCGGTAGATCCCATTAAGTATTTGGAAAGCGTTTACACCGAAAAATGGAGAGAGCCCGATCCTAACTGGTGCGAGCATACCGCACCGGGAAGAAGAGTTCTGGAGGAAATGGGCAGCAAGGATCTCTATTTGGCATAAGAGTGGACATGCGCCAAATGAAAATGAAACAAAAACACCACCTAATAAGGTGGTGTTTTCCTTTTTTCTAACTTATTGCGCGGGCCACCTGGCTATGGACACATATGTGCAAAACTTGACAACTATTTATGCAGATGATATTATATTTTTAGTTTATTACATGTAAAAGTTTTTGAATTTTGCCTTTTTATGAGGAAGATTACGGAACTGATATGCCTTTGAAATATAAATGTGGAAGGGGATACTTATAGTGGCGAAATACGTTGTTTTTTCCTTTGATGATGGTAGACTTGATACTTACACAAATGCCTTTGCAATTTTAAAAAAATACGGGTTTCCGGCAACATTAAATGTCACAACGGATTTTATCAATCATCCGCAAAATTATTCTAACTTCCGGTCTGCAGGCAATCAGGCAATGAGTTGGGAGAATATTGCCCAGCTACAGGAAAACGGTTGGGAAATTGCCAGTCACGGTCATACCCATTTAAATGACTGTGAGGATATTCAGAAAAGTCTGGATGAATTGTCTCAGCATGAAATAAACATGGATGGTATTGGCTTTGCTAGCCCGAATAGCCAGATCAATAATGACAGTTACGCAAAGCTGAAAGAGGGACTGGCAAATAGAATTTCCTATATTCGTTCCGGGTTGCAAATCAGAAGAGAAGGCTTATTGTATGCAGGCTTGACTGTGGTGAACAGAAAGCTTAAAAACAAAAAACTTTTCTGCCTGCTGAACAAAAGATGCAAACTAAGTTTGTCTGAAGACCTTACAAAGAAGCCCATGCTTTCTGTGGGCGTATCTTCGGATATGACAGAGGAAAATATAATTTCCCTTTTAAAAACTTTGTCGGACAATGAGTGTTATATTCTGTTGTTCCATAGTATTATTACCCCTCAGGAAAATGCTTGGAAAGTAGATAGCTGGTGGTGGGAAGATAAGCGATTTGAGATGCTATGTCAGTGGTTGGCAGACCAGAAGGACATAGAGGTGATCACCACAAAACAGCTTGTTAAGCTTGCAATGCATAAATAATATTTACAATGTAACAAGCCAATGGAGTATGATATGGATAAGGTAAAAAATAAGGTCATAATTTGGAGCATTGATGGTTTCAATACCCTTGCGCTGATTAGACAAGCAGGAATAGCCGGCAATGACGTGTTTTTTGTAATTAAGGGAAGCGCAAATTTTGCGGCCAAAAGTAAATATTGTAACGGATATGTGGAAACAAGCACAGTAGAAGAGGGATATAACTATCTTATCAATCACTATAAAGATGAGGAGTATAAGCCGATTATTCTGATCTGCAGTGAGGATGTTCTGATTTTTGCGGATCACCACAAGGATGAATTAGAAAAGTACTTCATTTTGCCGGTATGTTCTCAAAAGGAAGATACCACTAAGTACATAGATAAAAACACAATGACACAATTGGCTAGGGAAATTGGTATTGTATGTCCGAAATCCAGAGATTTTCGATGGGACTCTGATATTTCGGATATTGAGTACCCTTGTCTGTTAAAGCCCAGTCATGAAAAGCCTGGTCATTACAATGAGTTTAAATTTAAAATTTGCAAAACTGAGGGACAGTTAAAGCGTGCTTTGAAGCTGGTCCGGCATGACTCAGAGTTTATTTTGCAACAGTATATTCCCTTTGAAAAAGAATTGTTGGTTTACGGTTGTAGAATGTGGGATGGAAATACTGTTATCGCAGGCGCCAGCGTGAAGGATAGAGGCAACGACACAGGTGCGACTTCCCATGGATATGTGACCCCGGATGTGCCGGATTGTGTTGATGTGGAGAAGATTAAGACGTTTGTCAACACAATAGATTATCATGGTTTGTTTAGTGTAGAATACGGTTTTTATCAGAATCAGGCCTATTTCTTTGAGATAAATCTGCGTAATGATGGAACATCCCATTTCTTCTATCAGGCGGGCGCAAATTTGCCTCTTGCTTATGCATACAATTGTGCAGGAATGGATTACAATCAGGTTTCCACAAAGGTTGCGGAAAAGACTTGGTATATTGATGAACTGTATGATTTTGAGAATGTTCTGATAGGCAAGATATCTATGAAAAAGTGGCGGCAAGATATGCAGCAAGCAAAATCCTTTAAGTATTACGACGAGAAGGATATGCTTCCGTATAACATAGCGAAGAAGCAGGTAGCAAAGCAAACTGTTCAGGATATTTTGCTAAAGCGTTTTCGTTTGTATATTGTGTTTGTTTTGGATAAATTGGGCTTGAAAAAATAAAGCTTGTAAAGAAAACCCAGCGGCCTCAATGGCTGCTGGGTTTTTTCTTGTTTACGGCATATGACAAGCGCATTTATCAGTGGGAATTTACAGGCGCTTGATAGGATGCTTCCGGGCCGAAAAATTCTTTCAGTGTTTTTAAGTAATGCTCCGGCGCAACGGGATAGCTCAAACCGTGACCTGCACCGGGAACAACCACAAGCTGCTTGCGGCAGGTGCAAGCGTCATAAAGATCAGAACTCATTTGACAGGGGACAAAGTCATCTTCATCTCCGTGGTAAAAAATGATTGGCAGACGGCATTTTTTGACCATCTCCAAAGGAGAGGTTTCTTCCAGATCAAAATGACCAAATAATCGGGCGCCCAGCTTTACAAAGGGATAACCCAACGTAGGGCAGATGCCCATATCCCGAATTACCTTGCGGATAATCTCCCGGGGAGAGGAATAGCCGCAATCGGCTAAAATGCCTATGACGTTTTCAGGAAGCGTGGTGCTGCCGGCCATGATCACAGTAGCAGCACCCATAGACACACCGGTTAGAAGGATCTTTACATCCGGCCCAAAATGCTGACACATAAAGTCAATCCATGCCAGGCAATCCCGATGCTCCTTGATGCCAAAGGTGATGGTGTTGCCCTCGCTTTTACCGCAGCAACGCTGGTCTACCAGCAGCACGCTTCTTCCGGCAAGGAAGCTGCGTTGTACACCGCCGGCCAGATCCCGCTCTGCACTGCCGCGATAGCCGTGGAGCATCAATTCGATAGGTGCACCGGGTTTATATTCATAATATTTTCCGTAAAGGGTCAAGCCATCAAAGGATGTAATGGAAAACTCCTGATAAGGCATAGCACGCACTTCGCGGATCCAGCGAGTCATAGCGTCATAAAAAGGCTCATAGATCTTGCCTTCCGGGAAGGTGATCTTATCGCTGGGGATGTCTGGGCGTGGGGGCACATAAAATGCTTTCCGGTAGCAAAGAAAAGAAATCAACAATACTGCCAGCAGCAGTACCAAGACAGAAATACTTATCCAAAATAATAACATTGTGACACCTCTTTATATCGGGTAATTACATTGTATCATTTCAGGTGGCGCTAGTGCAAGAAAAATCATATTTCTTGCTATTTCATGGCAAATCGTATACAATAAACAAGTTAGGAGTGTGACGAAATGGATATTGAAGTGAACTATAAAAATAAGAAGCGTTATAAAACTGCAAAGTATCCTTTGCATCAAAATATCTTTTGGACAGGCCTTATTTGGGTGCTGTCCCGGTGTGCGTTGATCGGCAAAAAGTATAAAGTGGAAACCATCGGCATGGAAGGCTTGAAACCGCCCTATATGCTGCTGAGTAATCATATGCATTTTATTGATTTTGAATTGGCAGCCATGGGCACATGGCCTCATTCTGTGAGTAATGTAGTCAGCATTGATGGGTATGTGGTCAAGTGGTTTTTGTTAGAGTGGATCGGTGCCATTGCTACCCGGAAATTCACCACAGATCTGCATTTGGTCAAGTCTATTCGCCACGTGCTTAAGCGCGGAGATGTGCTTGCTATGTACCCAGAGGCACGGTATGCTCCCTGCGGCATTACGTCCTTCTTGCCGGAGTCTTTGGGCAAGCTGGTGCGCATGAACAAGGTGCCGGTGGTAGCGGTGGTGCACCGCGGCAATCACCTGTATGCCCCCTTCTGGAATGTTTTTCAGAAAAAGAAAGTGCCTCTGCATACAACCATGAAACTGATCCTGACTCCCGAACAGATCGAAAAGATGAGTGTGGAGCAGATCAACGAAACTTTGCGTCGGGAACTGCAGTACGATGACTACCGTTACCAAAAGGATAACGGCATCCGCATTACAGAGCCCTTCCGCGCAGAAGGTTTGCATAAGGTGCTGTATCAGTGCCCCCATTGTATGACAGAATTTAAGATGGAGTCCAGCGGCGCGGATATTTTCTGCACGTCTTGCGGCAAGCGTTGGCATTGGCACGAGGATGGCCGTTTGGAAGCAACAGAGGGTGAGACGGAGTTTGACCATATTCCCGATTGGTTCCAATGGGAACGACAGCAGGTGAAAAAGCAGATCCAGGAGGGGACATATTCCTTTACAGATGAGGTGGAGGTGTATTCTCTGCCCCGGGTCTGGCGGTATATTCCTCTGGGCAAGGCAAAGCTGACCCATACCATTGAGGGTGGCTTTACCTTGGAGGGTCATTACCGGGGCGAGGATTACTATATCCATCGTCAGCCCCAGCAGACCAATAGTCTGCACGTGGAATACAATTTCAGTCCCTTGGATAAGCATGCGGATTTTGTAGATATTTCCACGGACAATGACTCTTTCTATTGCCGTCCTACGAAAGAAAATGTAATTACTAAGTTAGCCTTTGCCACAGAAGAACTGTATCTGCGCAGTCTGGGAAAAGAAGGTTAAAAGCATTATTCCCTAGTCACAAGGAGCGAAACTATGTTAAAGCGTTATGTAGGTGATCGTGCCTTCTATGGGCGTATCTTTGCGGTAGCGTTGCCCATTATCATCCAAAATGCCATTACGAACTTTGTGGCGTTGCTGGATAATATTATGGTGGGGCAGTTGGCAACCGCCCAGATCAGCGGCGTGACCATCGTCAATAACAATCTGATGTTTATATTTAATATCTGCATGTTCGGTGCAGCGGCCGGCGCAGGTATTTTCACCACCCAATTCCGAGGAAGCGGGGACAACGAAGGCATCCGTTATACGCTGCGCTTCAAGGTGCTTTTGTGTGGTGTGCTGGCATTTTTTGCAGGCTTTGCCTTTTATTTCTGGTCAGATCCGCTGATTGGGCTGTATCTGACCGGCGATGGCGATCCCCAGCTGGCGGCAGACACTTTAGCGTTCGGCCGGGAGTATCTTTCTATGATGCTCTGGGGTATGCTTCCCTTTGCCATTACCAATGCCTATGCCGGCACTCTTCGGGAGTGCGGCAAGCCTACCGCACCTATGGTGGCGGGCATTATTGCCACCATGGTCAATTTGGTGTTTAACTATATTTTGATCTTCGGTCATTTTGGCGCACCGGCTATGGGTGTTCGCGGTGCTGCTTTGGCAACGGTGATCTCCCGGTATGTGGAGCTTGCCATTGTGGTGATCTGGTCTCACAGCCATAGCCGGCAATATCCCTATGTGAAGGGTATTTTAAAGTCTTTTTACATCCCCGGCAAGCTGCTGAGTGCGATCATTACCAAGGGCATGCCCTTGCTGTTAAATGAATTTATGTGGACAGTAGGCATGGCGCTGGTAAATCAGTGCTATTCTACCTGTGGTCTGGATGTTGTTCCGGCCATGAGCATTTCCTCCACCATTTATAATCTGGCAGCTGTGGTGTTCCGGTCTTTGGGAAACACGGTGGGTATTTTTATGGGACAGATGCTGGGTGCACGGCGTCCCAATGAGGAGCTGATGGATACCAACCGGAAAATGACAGCTTTAGCGACGTTCTCCGGTGTGGTCTTTGGTGCGGCGGTGGCCTGCTTGTCCGGTGTGTTCCCCGGACTGTATAATACTACAGATCAGGTGCGTCAGCTGGCCAGTGCAACGATTTTAGTATCTGCGGTGCTGATGCCTTTGCAGGCCTATAGCTTCCCGGTGTATTTTACCCTCCGGGCCGGTGGTAAGACCATGCTCACTACGGTGTTTGACTGTGGCTCTATATGGATTTTGTATTTGCCCATATCCTTTTTGCTCAGCCGATTTACCGGTCTGTCATTTTTAGCCATCTATGCCATCTGTAACGGTACAGATCTGATCAAGTGTATCATTGGCGGCGCGCTGATCCGTAGCGGTATCTGGATCCAGTATCTGACGGAGCCGGAGCAAGATTAAAAAAGAAAAAGCCATCTAAAAAGATGGCCTTTTCTTGTGTTTTTTGTGGGGATTTTGTATAATAAAGCCAATGGAGATGTTTTTATGCTAGCAATTAAAAATACAACTTTAGTGATGCCGGATCACCTTATCCCAGAGGCTACCCTGCTTTGTGAGGACGGAAAAATTTTGGACTTTGGCACAGATATTGCAATCCCGGAAAATGCCCAGGTGCTGGATGCAGAGGGTTTATATTTGGCGCCCGGCTTTGTGGATATTCATACCCATGCCGGCTTGGACGCTTGGTTTTATGAAGAACCCGGCAGAGCGGCCCAAAACCTTTTGGAAAAAGGTGTGACTACTGTTTTGCCTGCTCTTTATCCCAAGTTTGGAAAGAAGGAACTGGTGGAAAAGGTGGTCTTGATCCGGCAGGCTGTGGAAAACGGAGAGTTGCCCAACTTTGGCGGCTTTTACATGGAAGGTCCTTATCTGAATCCGGACTTTGGCTCCAGCGATCCTAATGGTGTGACAGGAAACCTGTGGTCCGGAAAGATCCAGAAGGAGGACTATCAGCCTTTGATTGATGCTTGCGGCAGTATGGCAAAGGTTTGGTGTGTTGCTCCGGAAAGAGATAATATTTTATCCTTCGTGCAAGATGCAAAGAAAGATAACCCCAGCGTGGTGTTTGGTGTAGCCCACTCCAAGGCAGAGCCTTGGCAGATCGAGGCGTTGATCCCTTATGGACTTTGCATCGGCACCCACCACTTAAATGCCACAGGCACCTTGGAAAAATATCCGGAGTGCCGCACTCCTTGTGTGGATGAGACCGTTTATTATCGTCCGGAGATCTATGCAGAGATCATTTCAGATGCCTACGGTGTCCATGTAGATCCTTATCTGCAGCGGTTGACTCGTAAGATCAAAGGGGTCGAGAAGATCATTCTGATCTCTGATGCCTGCACTTATGATTTTACACCCCCTGAAGATATGGCGAAGTTTACAGACCTTTGCGTAGACCCCTTGGGAGAGATCCAAGGCTCCAGAATTACTTTGCCTCAGGGCGCAAGAAACTGGCAGGTACATACAGGCGCAGGCCTGCCGGAGATTTTCTCCCTTGCGGCGAAAAATCCTGCCCAGGCAGTCGGCCTGACAGATCGCGGACAGATCCGGAAGGGCTTACGGGCAGACTTTGTTCTCTGCGATCACAATTTGTCTGTGAAGCAAGTGATTTTGCAGGGAAATGTGATTTCCTGAATAGAAAGAGGAGACAATCCAGATGAGCGCATTTTTGTTTTCTCTCAATGCGGTGCTGCCGATCATATTGATGGTGGCTACAGGCTATGGGATCAAGCGAATGGGCATCCTAAATGAAGCAGCTGCCAAGGTGATCAACCGGGTGGTTTTTCGGTTGCTTTTGCCCTGTTCCTTATTTTTAAATGTCTATAATATCGAAGACCTTTCTGTGGTGAAACCAAATTACATATTTTTCGCCCTGTTTGCCACCTTTGCAATCTTCTTATTTATGATCCCTATGTCAAAGCT
The DNA here is from genome assembly GCA_045659965.1 of Faecousia sp. Lineage (GTDB taxonomy): Bacteria > Bacillota > Clostridia > Oscillospirales > Oscillospiraceae > Faecousia. The sequence continues at coordinate 523 of JAZRCU010000169.1, read as the reverse complement.
GGTTATGGCAGAAAAAAACCAGCGAGGGGCGATTATGCAGTCGGCTTTCCGCTCTAATTTTGCCTTGATCGGTATCCCTTTGGCTACGGCACTTTACGATCAGGAGGGCGCAGCCATTGCAACGCTGCTATCTTCCTTGGTGATCCCCTTGTTTAATATTTTAGCGGTGATCTGTTTTGTAGCCTTTGGTGGCGAGGGAAAACCCAGCATCAAAAAGATTTTTCTGGAGATCGTAAAAAATCCCTTAAATATCAGCATTTGGCTTGGGTTGGTTTGCTTGGCGATCCGGGCCATTCTGGTAAGTTTTGGAATTGATTTTCGACTTTCTGATCTGACGGCAGTGTATTCTGTGGTGTCCCAGTTTGCAAAGACGGCCACGCCCATTGCTTTGCTTGCTTTGGGTGCACAGTTTGAGTTTTCTGTGGTATCCGAACTGAAAAAGCAGATTATTTTCGGTACGGCGATGCGCACACTGATCGTACCGGCTGTGTTTCTTTCCATTGCCTATGCGATGAACTGTTTT
>JAZRCU010000168.1:0-3703 GCA_045659965.1 Faecousia sp. | reverse complement strand
AGTAGGATCGAAGCCCTCAGTGGTCAGGATGCCGTCCATGCCGTCGCAACCGAAGAACATGGGAGCGTAGCCGATCTTAGCAGCATAGGTCAGAACCTGAGCAGCCTCTACAGCGTAGAAGGGCAGGAACACCAGGTCTGCGCCAGCTTCCTGGCACTTGGTAACCTGAGTGGATAAGTCGGACTTGTTGTCATCAGTGAAGGCTTCCACAGCAACAATGTTCAGGCCAACAACTTCAGCCTGAGCCTTGAACTTCTCGTAGATACCGGAGGAGTAAGCGTCAGAAGAGTTGTAGATAACGCCGATCTTCTCGCCCAGAGAATTCTCTGCCATGTAGTCAGCAGATGCAACACCTTGGTTGGGGTCAGTGAAGCAGATCTGGAATACGTTGTCGCCGGTCTCGATAACGTCAACACCGGAAGCAGAGGGGGTCAGCATGAAGATGCCATCAGCAGCACACTCGCTACCAACAACAACGGAAGGTGCGGTAGTAACAGGGCCAGCCATGATCTGCATACCCCAGTCAACCAGAGAGTTGTAAGCATTACCAGCCTTCTCAGCATCGTGCTCGTCGTCCTCGCACTTCAGCTCGAACTTCAGACCGCCCTTAGCGTTGATCTCTTCAACAGCGATCTCCATAGCTTCCTTAACAGCTGTACCGTAAACAGCAGCGCCGCCGGTCAGAGGGCCGCACATACCGAGCTTGATTGCACCGGCAGTCTCAGCAGCGCCAGCGTTCTCAGTTGCACCTGCATTCTCAGTTGCGCCGGCGTTACCGCCGTCCTGAGCAGGCTGACAACCTGCGAACACACCGACTGCCATAACGACAGCCATTAACAATGCAATGATCTTTTTCATAATTCATTCTCCCTTTCGTTTTGAAAAACATTAATAAAGAAGCGGCTGTAGACACAGCCGCTTCCTCAATACAAAGAAATACGGCCTCACAAGACTTTCCGTAAAATCCCTACTAAGAAAACAGGAATGGACACTACCTGTCCGGTAGTGTCCATAATCTTATGAAGGCGCAAAGAGGTACCAGCTGCGCTGTTGCAGTTGGCGGACATATAAGACTTGGTCATACAATTTGCCATTTCATGGTACCTCCTGTTGAAATTACCGATATTGTATCTCATAGACGCACATTTGTCAACCGCAGAAACCACAATTTTAGCAAATTTTATAAATTTTTATTGATCTAGCACAACTTTACATGCCGCCAGGACCTTAGAAGCAATCGGAATGCACACAGTTTTACCGTATCCGGCATCCTCCACGCACACAATAAACGCCAAAGGATACTCATCATCCGCCACAAAGCCTGCAAGCATGGCATTCGGCTTCTTATCCCCACCGACTTCTGCCGTACCTGTTTTTGCACAAACTGTCATACCGGGGAAGTTTGCACTGCCGTATTTGTCCTCTATACAAAAGCCCATATACTCTAGCAGCAGCTGTGATGTTCCGGCAGAAAGCAACCGCTGGCCCATCTGTGTTTTTGCTGTATAGGTTTTTACGCTTCCCATTTGGATTTGTTCCACCACATAGGGTATCGCACCTTTACCGCCATTGGCCACCGCGCCAACAAAGGTCAGAAAGCTACATGGATTTATTAAATCCGTGTGCTGACCAATGGCGCTCCAAGCTACGCTAAGCTCCGAAGCATCCTGAATATCAAAAAAACCTTCCGATGTTGTAATCCCATCAAAGGTAACGCTTTCATTGATCTTAAACTGCTCTACATAATGAGTAAGCGTCTCCTTCCCCAACTGCTGCGCAATCTGTGCAAAGGCGCAATTGCAGGAATTACAAAAAGCTTCCTTCAAAGTTTGATTCCAATGAACATCATCGCAAATCACCTCTTGATCTGCAATGGTATACTTACCCTCACAATAAAATGTTTGCTCCTGAATATCCGGGATCGTTTCAAAGGCAGCGGCCAATGATACTATTTTATAAATGGAGCCGGGAATATAGGTAGACTGGGTAAATCTGTTCAGATACATTCCCTCCGCCGCTTCTTCCGGCAAATTATCCGGATCGTAGGTAGGCGTGGTAACTGCGCAGATAATCTCACCTGTCTTATAGTTATACACAGCAACTGTGCCGCTATAGCTGCCCATAGCTTCCAATGCAACTTCCTGCACCGCAGCGGATAAGGTAAGGGTCGTCTGCGCCTGTCCATTTCCGTAGTGATATACACCATTGAGAAGATCATATCCTACGATCTGTCCGGAATAGTGGGAAAGCGCCGGCGCATTCACGCTGCCAAAGCGATCTCCAAGCCAATGGACGGTTGCCTTACGAATAGGCATACTGGATGAGTACACTCTTTCTTCTTCCAGTTCCAAAAGCAATATTCCGTCCCGGTCAGTCACAGCGCCGCAGCCAATATTTCCGCCTGTATATACATGTGGAGAGCCCGGAAAGATCACCCATTGATCAGCTTTTGTGATATATTCAAACAAGAAGAACACAAAACCTGCCAACAGCGCAAACACCAATAGCATGGCGATCCAAGCACGACCGGCAATTCTATTCATCTTCCAGATCCTCCACATTCCCCTTCTTCACCAAACGAACGGCAAAGCTGGCGTTTTGACGGGTATCAGCTGCCTTAATAAAGGCCAGAAGTCCCCACGCACCGATCATACTGGAGCCGCCATTAGATAGGAACGGGAAGGTCACACCTGTCAGTGGCAGCACATCCACAGTCCCCAAGGCATTCAAGATCACCTGCATCACCATAATACTTGCAGCGGTGCACGCGCCTATGGTGTAGAAACTACTTCTGCCCATTATCGCTGAACGCACGCTAAACACAGCCAAAGCTACAATGCTCAGCACTGCCAGGATCAACATAATTAAGCCCCATTCCTCTGTCAATGTAGCGATCGCCACATCAGAGTCTGCAGCAAATATATTTTTCATCAAACCCTGACCTGCTCCCAATCCCAAAAAACCGCCAGAAGCCATACACATCAGCGCCCGGGTCTGCTGGAAACCTGTATCCAGAGGATCCTCCCAGATATGCCGCCAAGCAGAAAACCGTCGCAAAGCATGCGGAGCAACCTTCAAAGCAACCACTCCGGCAAATCCTAAAGAGGTGCATGCCAAGGCAATCGTACCTACGCTGCCGGAACGCATATAAGCAATGACCAAAAATACGCAGAAGAAAATCAGCGCTGTACCAAAGTCATTCATCAGCGCCAGACAACCGCAGATGACAACAGAATACACAATAAATAAGATTAGATTTCGCTTTGTCATGATCCGCTCCATTGCAGAAGCGCCCACATACACAAAGCAGACCTTACTTAATTCAGAAGGCTGGATAGAGAACGAGCCGATCACCAGCCAGTTCTTTGCACCGTAATACTCCCGACCAAACACCAACGTGATCAGCAAAAACAAGACACCTGCAAAAGCTGCCACATAACGGAACTTCTTTGCCCGTTCCAGATCTCGTAAAGACCAGCCAATAAGCAAAAATGCAGCCAGACCAATCACCATAGCGATCAGCTGTTTAAATGTTTCCGAGGGTTTGACTGTGGCGATCACCGCCATACCCAAAGTACAAAGGAAGAAAGCTATGGTCTCCACTTCAAAACTGGCACGGCGAATACAAATATAAAACAGCAAAAGAAGCCATTGGCAAAGCATAATACCGCCAAAGCCCAAGAGAATAGACTGGGCATATGTT
>JAZRCU010000167.1:0-2070 GCA_045659965.1 Faecousia sp. | reverse complement strand
AATCCGATTGAACAGATTTGGAAAGAGATCCGAAAGCGTGGATTTCGTAATGAAGTCTTTACTACGCTTGAAAAAGTTGTTGACCGTTTGTGCAATACCATTTGCTCCTTGAATAATGAAATCATTTCGAGTATCACAGGGCGGGATTGGATTATTAAAGTTTTTAATTAAGAATTAGCCCCTCAGAGAATTTTGTGTAAGCGGTTTTCGACAAAATCAAGAATATCACGTTTTCAATGTGCGTGTTGGTGGTTTATTCCCCTTGTCCACATCTCTCCCGGTAGGTTGGGGCGGTATGCGCGCCGCGTGCGGCGTGAATGCCGTCCCAATCTACCGGGAATACTATTGCAAGGGGATCAGCCTGCCTTTCGGTCAGAGAACATGATCTCCAACTGGCTAAGGACCATGTCCCAATTCTGGCAGCGGGCGTGCCAATGCTTGACAATCCGCTGGGATGCCAGGTACAGCATCCTCCGCAGAGAATCATCGTTTGTGAAAGAGGGTTTGTTCTTTGTAATCTGCCGGAACTGCCGATTCAGACCCTCGATGATGTTCGTCGTGTATATGATTTTCCGAATCTCGGGAGGATATTCAAAGAAGGTGTTCAGAACCTCCCAGTTGTCCTCCCAACTCTTGACGCAGGAAGGATATTGCTTCCGCCATTCATCCCCGAATGCGCGGAGGTTCTCTTCGGCTTCCTGCAGGGTCACAGCTGTATAAATTTTCTTCAGGTCAGCTACCAGCTTCTTGATGTCCTTGTAGCTGACATACTTGGTGGAACTGCGGATCTGGTGGACGATGCACCGCTGCAGGCGGCTCTTGGGATACACCGCCTGGATCGCCTGCATCATGCCGCAAAGACCGTCGGTACAGAACAGATAAACATCCAAAACTCCCCGGCTTTTGAGGTCATTCAACACACTCAGCCAAAATTTGCTGCTCTCATGCTCACCGATCCACACCCCCAGAATGTCCTTTCTGCCGTCCATGGTGATGCCCAAAACCACATAGGCTGCCTTGGTCACATAGCGATGGTCTTCCTTGACCTTGTAGTGGATGGCATCCATGAAGATGAAAGGATAGACGCTCTCCAAAGGACGGTTCTGCCAGGCGTTGACCTCAGGCATGATCTTCTCGCTGATTTTACTGACCAGCTCCGGGGAGATCTCCACATCGTACAGACTCTTGATTTGCTCAGCGATATCCCGCTGGCTCATGCCGCAGGCGTACAAGGACAGAATCTTATCCTCCATCCCTTCGGCATTGCGGTCATACTTGCTGATGATCTTGGGCTCGTAGTTGCCCTTACGATCTCTGGGAACCTTGATGTCGATCTCTCCCATCTGGGTCTTGACGGTCTTCTGTGAGTAGCCGTTGCGGTAATTGGGTGCAACTTTTTCTGAGTCTGCGGCACGCTGACAGCGCTCTCTGCCAAGTTCCTCATCCATCTCCACTTCCATGACCTGCTGGATAACATCCCGGAACATTTCCTTCATGGCCGCCATGATATCAGCAGTGCTGGTGAAGTGCTGACTCTGAACATACTGCTTCAATAATTCCTGTGGTGCGTTCATAATACTGACTCCTTTGTCGTGAATGTTTAGTAACATTCTTGACTTCGTCGCCAGCATCTATACTGTCATACTTTGTCGATTACACAGAATTTTCTGCGGTCTCTCCTAAAATCCTGGTGGGAGGCAAGCCTTTTTCAAGAATAATTGATCCCAATTTTATAAAGGACGTTCTACTTTAGCATAGGAGGTATCCTTATGTTTATTCTTGATTGCCCAAGGGCGGATTACTGGCAAACGGCTTTTGTTGTCCCTATACTGAGCATGGCTTTTTGTTTTCTTCTTTTGCTAATTGCTTTGTGGAAGCTGGTTCGTTCTTGCCGGGATTCTGAACCGCTTTCGAAACCAATACTTTACGCTGTATCCTGTCTAATAACTTTGGTCTGTTTATTTGGCGTCCATTTTCCCACATTTCGCCATGGAATATTCCTGCCTGCGGTTACAGAAGATGATGCGCAATACACGCAGGGATATGTCACCGCTATGGAAGAAGTACCTT
>JAZRCU010000166.1:0-2332 GCA_045659965.1 Faecousia sp. | reverse complement strand
CCACATAGAAGACCAAATTGTTTTGTTTTTCTTCTCCAATTCTTTTGCCATATCTAAGAGAAGCTGTTCATTTTTCTGATTGTTATTTTCCATATCGATTTTCTCCCCACTTAATAATTCATTTACACTGATGCAAAGAATGTCACAGAGTTCAAGCATTATCGAAGTATCGGGCATTGCCACGCCGCGTTCCCACTTGGATATTGCTTTATCGGTGATACCCAGTTTTTCTGCCAACTGCATTTGTGTTAAGTTCGCCTTTTTTCTGCACTCGGCAATAAATCTTCCGATTTTTATTTGGTCCATAAGGTACCTCCTTTCGCATACAGTATAGATGTTTAAGCTGAGAAAACACACCCACCATTGGTTTAGTGAGGAGAAGTAAACCTATGGTAGAGTGAAAATTGACCGTCAAATTCAAGTTTTGTGAACTGGTTTATTTATTGCATCAGCAGGAAGTACAGCAGCACCAATGCGCCCAGGGCGATCCGGTAGATACCAAAGACCTTGAAGCTGTGCTTGCGGACAAATTCCATCAGTGCCCGGATGACCAGCACACTCACCAGGAAACTGACGGCAAAGCTCACCGCCAGAACCACCCATTCATTGGCGGTTCCCCGGAAGCCATCCTTCAGGAAGAGCAGCAGCTTCAGCGCACTGGCACCCAGCATGGTGGGGATGGCCAGGAAGAAGGAGAACTCCGCGCCGGCGGGTCTGCTAACGCCCAAAAGGAGCGCACCCAAAATCGTCGCACCGGAGCGGGATGTGCCGGGAATCAGACTGAGGCACTGGAACGCGCCGATCAGCAGCGCTGTCTTATAATTGATCTGACCCACTTCGTTGAAACGGAATTCCGCATTTGCGTTGCGGCGCTCCACCAGAATGAATGCCACACCGTAGAGGATCAGGGCCGCTGCCACCACGATCACATTCAGGTTTGTACCCAGAAGCTCTGTTCCCCGGAGGAAACCGTCCAGCTCTTCATCAAAAGCCAGGCCGATAATTGCGGAAGGCAGCACCGCCGCCACCACTTTGAACCAGAGGCTCCAGGTGTCTTTTCTCTGCACCTGGGTCTTTTTGGGGCTGAAGGGATTGAGCTTATGGAAAAACAGCACGATCACAGCCAAGATCGCACCTAACTGGATCACGATCTCAAACAGATCGTAAAAGCCCTCTGTGGTAAATTTTAAGGGCCACAGGTCATTCAGCAGAATAATATGCCCGGTGGAGGAAATGGGCAACCACTCGGTAATGCCCTCCACAATGCCAAACAGGATCGCCTTTAATATTTCGATCATACTGAGCTCCTTTCACTTTTTACACTGTTTTTATGATACCATACCGCCCCGGGATTTGCAAGAAGAACGGCTGTTAACAAATTACCTTGAAACTCTTTACAATTTATTCACCCAAATGGCGGTTTTTGGGATATAATGATAAAAAACAAAACTTACGAAATCAGGAGGGTTTTCTTATGGCCATTTCTGTTCTCATTGTGGAAGATGACCGCAACATTGCGGAGCTGCTGCAGATGTATCTGGAGAAGGAAGGCTACGCCGTGACCGTGGCCTCTGACGGCGGCCAGGGTCTGGCAAAATTCCGTTCCATCCGGCCGGATCTGGTGCTGCTGGACATCATGATGCCCGTTATGGACGGCTGGGCCGTGTGCCGGGCCATCCGTGCCGAGGGCCAGACCCCTGTGATCATGCTCACCGCCAAGGGTGAGACCGACGACAAGGTCTCCGGTCTGCGCGCCGGTGCCGACGACTATATCACCAAACCCTTTGAAATGAAGGAAGTTCTGGCTCGGATTGAAGCGGTGCTGCGCCGCAGCGGCGGTACCGCCACAGAAAAAAAATCCCGCCGTCTTGTCTTCGATCAGCTGATCATCGATATGGACTCCTTTGAGCTGCTGGTAAACGGCAAAAAAATCGACACCCCGCCCAAGGAAATGGAACTGCTGTTCTATCTGGCCTCTTCTCCCAACCGGGTCTACACCCGCAATCAGTTGCTGGACGAGGTGTGGGGCTTTGACTATTTCGGCGATTCCAGAACCGTGGATGTCCATGTCAAGCGGCTGCGGGAAAAGTTGGAAGGTGTTTCCGAAAACTGGAATTTGAAGACCGTCTGGGGCGTAGGTTATAAGTTCGAGGTGCTGTAACCATGAAGTCCACCTTCAGCCGCACATTTTTTCCTACCGCGCTGCTGCTTCTGGCCGCACTGTTGCTGGTTGGCGCATCCTTTCAGATCCTGGTTAAGAATTATCTGGTCAACGAGGCCTATACGGATCTGGAAGATGACGGCACGGTGATCGCCACCCTTGCCTCGGCCT
>JAZRCU010000165.1:0-2288 GCA_045659965.1 Faecousia sp. | reverse complement strand
CTGCTTTGCATCATCGCTACCGCTTTCGGTTGTCTGATGATCGCCAGCACCACCACTGCCACCGTCAGCGGTCCTGTTCGATATTTGGCTTTGCAGATCTTCGCTGCTTTTGTCGGTATTATCTGTTATGTGCTGATCTCCTCCATTGACACAGCTGCCTTGGCAGAGCATCGGATGTACCTTGTGATCTTTAATACCATCCTGCTGTTAATGCTCATTCCCTTCGGTCAGACCATCAGCGGTAACCGAAGCTGGCTGGACTTCCCTTTCCTGCCCTTTAACATTCAGCCTGCTGAGCTTTGTAAGATCACTTATATTTTGATCATGGCCTCGGTTATGGCCTCCCGGCAAAATAATATCTCCTCGCCCCGCTCTGTTTTCCATATGCTGTGGCACTTAGGTGTGTTGTTCGGCTTGAACTTGCTGATCTCCGGAGATGCCGGTGTTTCTTTGATCTTCGCTTTTATCTTCTTGGGTATGGCATGGAGCGGCGGTGTCAGCCTATTCTGGTTTGGCATCGGCATAGCCGGTGTTTGTGTGGCTGCCCCTATTTTGTGGGCCATGCTGGGCGACTACCAAAAAATGCGTATCGCTGTTTTGTTTGACCCCTCTCTTGACCCCAATGGCACAGGCCCTCTGTATCACACAGTCCGGGCACTGCGTTCTCTTACCGGCGGCGGTCTGACAGGCCAAGGTCTGTTCCAAGGCAACCGTACCCAGACCCCCAGCGCTCTGTATGCCCAGCACACCGACTATATCTTTGCCGCCATTGGTGAGGAATTAGGCTTTGTGGGCTGTGCCTTGGTGCTGGTGCTGCTGTTTTTGATCGTAGCCCGGTGCATCTGGGTGGGCATCCGCAGTCAGGATACTCTGCGGCGGTTGGTGTGCTTCGGCGCAGCTTCGGCGCTGATCTTCCAGATCATCAGTAACGTGGGCATGTGTATCGGCCTGACCCCGGTTATCGGCCTGACTCTGCCCTTTATCAGCTACGGCGGCTCTTCTATTATTTCGCTATACGCCATGCTGGGTTTGGTGTCCGGTGTGTATGCCCGGCCCAAAGCAACCAGTCATGAACGATATATCCATCCCCCACTACGCTTTTAGGAGGTTATTCGTATGAAAGCATTTATGGACAAGGATTTCCTGCTGGAAACCGAAACTGCCAAGCATCTGTTCCACGACTACGCTGAGAAGATGCCCTTAGCTGACTATCACTGCCACTTAAATCCTCAGGAGATCTACGAGGACAGACGATTTAATAATATGGTTGAAGTCTGGCTGGGCGGTCTGGATGAAAATGGTGTTCTGGCCGGTGACCACTACAAGTGGCGCATGCTTCGCTCCAATGGCGTAGAAGAGGACTATGTCACCGGCAGAAAGCCTGCTTATGAGCGGTTTTTGAAGCTGGCTGAGGCTCTGGAAATGGCCATCGGCAACCCCATGTATCACTGGTGCCATCTGGAGCTGCAGCAGTTCTTCGGTGTCACCGAGCCCTTGACTGTGGAAAGCGCACCCCGGATCTGGGAGCACTGCAACAAGCTTCTGCAGGAAGATCCTGATATGACGGCCCGCGGCTTGATCCGCAAGGCAAACGTGGCCTTTATCGGCACAACCGACGATCCCATCGACTCTTTGATCTGGCACGAGAAGATCGCTGCAGACGATACCATTGAAGTGAAGGTCTGCCCCTCCTTCCGTCCTGACAAGGCCTTAAACATCCACAAGGATGGCTTTGTAGAGTACATGGGCAAGCTGGCTGCCGTTGTAGGTAAGAAGGCGCTTAAAAACATTGACGATGTGTGCGACGCTCTGGTGGAGCGGATCGAGTTCTTCCATGCCCACGGCTGCCGGGCCAGCGACCACGGTTTTGACAATGTGCCTTTCCGTCTGGTCAGCAAACAGGAAGCCGACAAAGCCTACAAGAAGGCCATGTCCGGAAAGAGCGTGACCACCGAGGAAATGGAAGGCTACCAGACCTATCTGATGATCGTGATGGGCAAGACCTACCACCGTTTGAACACCGCCATGCAGATCCACTACTCCTGCCTACGTAACACCAACGCACGGATGTTCAAGAAACTGGGTGTGGATGCCGGTTTCGATGCCATCGCCCAGAACACCTGCGGCGTGAACATCTTCGCTCTGCTGTCCAAGCTGGACGAAGAAGAGACCTGCCCCAAGACCATTTTGTACTCTCTGAATCCTGCAGATAACGAGCAGTTGGGCACTTTGATCGGCAGCTTCCAAGGCAGCGAACTGCCCGGCAAGATCCAGCACGGCTCTGCCTG
>JAZRCU010000164.1:0-2663 GCA_045659965.1 Faecousia sp. | reverse complement strand
CGCCTTGGGAATTATGCTGGCAGGCTTGGCTGTGTTCCAATTCTTCCCGGCCCAGCTTATGGGAATTTTCACCTCTGACCCGTCACAGGGCAGCCATTTTATAGAAATTGGCGTGCAGGCTCTGCGGATCATCAGCCTGTGTTTCCCCATAGCCGCGGTTTGTATCGTCTTAGGTACAATGTTCCAAGCGCTGGGCAACGGCATGTATTCCACCATCACCTCCCTGTGCCGGCAGCTGGTGGCCTTGGTACCTGCTGCATATCTGTTAAGCCTCAGCGGGGATGTAAATCTTGTATGGTGGGCATTTCCCATTGCAGAGCTGGTGTCTTTGGCCACCACCTTGTTCTTATACGTTAAGATCCATAACCAAAAAATCAAACCTATGTTATAAAGAAAACCCGGAGGTTAAAACCTCCGGGTTTTTATTTATTCTTTAATACCTTCGACTAAGCCGTTTGCCAATCCCACCACACCCTGCATTTGAGAGGGAATGATGATCTTGGTTGCCTTTCCGTCGGCTACCTTTTCCATGGCCTGGATAGACTTTAACTTGATCACCTGATCATTAGGCGCTTTTTCATTGAGCATCTGCAAAGAGTCTGCCAAGGCCTGCTGCACCATTCGGATAGCAGCCGCCTCACCGTCAGCCTTCAAAATGGCTGCCTGCTTCTCAGCTTCTGCCCGTAGGATCGCTGCCTGCTTTTCTGCATCTGCCCGCAAAATTGCAGATTCCCGTTCGCCTTCTGCGATCAAGATGGCGGATTTCTTCTGGCCTTCCGCCTGCAAGATTGCCTGACGACGGTCACGCTCTGCTTTCATCTGCTTTTCCATGGAGCTTTGAATATCCTGGGGAGGCAGAATGTTCTTCAGTTCCACGCGGTTAACCTTAATGCCCCAAGGATCGGTAGCCTCGTCCAAAATTGCACGCATTTTGGTGTTGACCACATCACGAGAAGTAAGGGTTTGATCCAATTCCAGATCGCCAATGATATTACGCAAAGTGGTGGCAGTCAGCGTTTCCATGGCAGCCATGGGCTGCTCCACACCGTAGGCATACAGCTTCGGGTCTGTGATCTGGAAATACACAACGGTGTCAATTTGCATGGTAACATTATCCTTGGTGATCACAGGCTGGGGCGGATAGTCCAGCACCTGTTCCTTCAGGCTTACCCGACGGGCGATCCGATCAATAAAGGGGATCTTGAAATGCAGGCCCACACCCCAAACAGCTTGGAATGCACCCAAACGCTCGATAACATATGCCCGGGACTGCTCCACAATGGCAATGTTAGAGATGATCAATCCGAAAAGCAAAGCCAATAAAATCAAAATAACCGGCATAACATATCCTCCTTATACTTTTTGTGTTTCTTTGATTGCCGTTACAAATACCTTTACGCCTTCCACTTTGTCTACTCTTATCAAAGTGCCGGCAGGGATCACAACATCATCGCTGCTTCTGGCGGACCATTCCATGGCCCCAAGCTTCACGCGGCCAGCAGAAGCTAAGTTATCAATGTCCTCCAACACCGTACCCGTGGTGCCGATCACCGCATCTACATTGGTACGGGTCAGCTTGGGAGTAAAATACTTCTTTGTAATAGGACGCAGCAGCCAAAGCAGCACACCGGAAACCGCTATAAATATCAGAACTTGTAGCCAAAACGGACCTGTCAATGCATCTGTAAGTAACGCTGCCAACGCACCTGCAGCAAACCAAACAGACACAACAGACACCGTAGAGGCTTCTACTACAATAAAGGCGATCATTAAAGCAAGCCAGAAATATGCCGCTTCTGTCATAATCATCCCTCCTTTTCTATTTCATCATAGCAAAATTATATTGCAAATGCAATTCTTTCTTGGAAAAAAGGTTGCACCGCAAGAAAATTTGTTGTATAATTTATTTGTGAAATTTTGGGCATATGCCCGTATTTTGGAGGAATGTTATCATGTTCAATGCAATGATTGAAGTTCTGAAGAAGAACCCCCGTAAGATCGTCTTTACCGAAGGCCATGACGCTCGTATTCTGGAAGCTACTGCACGGCTGAACGAGGGCGGTTTCCTGAAGCCCATTCTCATCGGCAACGTTGAGGAAGTAAAGGCCAACGCTGCCAAGGGCGGCTTCAACATCGAAGGCGTAGAGATCATCGACCCCCTGACCTATGCAGGCATGGATGAGATGGTTGAGAAGATGGTGGAGCTGCGTAAGGGCAAGATGAGCAGCGATGACTGCCGCGCTGCTCTGTCCAAGGGCAACTACTTCGGCACTATGCTGGTGAAGATGGGTCTGGCTGACTCCCTGCTGGGCGGCGCTACCTACTCCACCGCTGACACCGTTCGTCCCGCTCTGCAGCTGGTGAAAACCAAGAAGGGTGTTAACCTGGTTTCTTCCTGCTTCATTATGGTTCGTGGCGAAGAGAAGCTGGCTATGGGCGACTGCGCTATTAACTTAAGCTACGAGGATACTCTGGATAAGGAAGGCAATGTTGTTCTGTCCGGCGCACAGAAGCTGGCTGAGGTTGCTGTTGAGACTGCTAAGACCGCCAAGGTTTTCGGCATTGACCCCAAGGTTGCTATGCTGAGCTTCTCCACCAACGGCTCCGGCAAGGGCGGCACTGTGAAGCTGAGCCATGACGCCACTGTGATCGCTAAGGAGCTG
>JAZRCU010000163.1:0-14243 GCA_045659965.1 Faecousia sp. | reverse complement strand
CCAAAAATACACAAAAAAGGAGGTTTTTACATAGGTCAACCAGAATCCCTTAGTTGACATAGATGAAATGTCGAAAATACCGTATTTTAAGACTTCTCGCATTTTCGACAAATTCTGATTTTGGGGGGAACGCAAGTGTCTATCCCCCCGAAGGCTCAAAAATCACTGATTAGAGCCAAGGCGGTACTGCTTATAGGAGCGTTTCTTTGCTTCAGGCCATTCTTCGCCCGTAAAGATGTCGAGATGTTTCAGGAACGTAATGCTGTTGTTAATCTGCTGGAGTATCTTTTCCATAATCATTTGGTCATGTGCCGGCCAACTTATCGTTTCCTTATATTTGAAGATTCGAATGTTGTTCCAATAGTTTGTAAACCACACAGAGTATATAGTCTTCTCGGGATCCTCAGGATCTGCCGCATATTCTACATAGGTTGAGGTGTCATGGCTTCGCGTCATTCCACCCGGCACGTGAAAGGTGAAAGCACAGACGGGCGTGTACTTTGTTGTGTCCAGCTCGATCTGATACCATTCGTTTGTTTCTTTCATTTTTGTTGTCTCCTTATCGGCTAAATAGATAACCCTCCACGGTGGTGGAGGGTTTGATAATATATGAGCAGGTTAATCCTGCTTTTTCTTCTGCTCAATCTGGGCTTGATACTTTTTGCCCACATTCAATTTTGACTGCATACTGGTACCACGCATGATGGTGGCAGAACCGTATTTGGTGTTGATCGCATCGAAGGCTTGGTCCAGCTTACGGGCTTTGTCCTTACTCTCATCCAGGAACAGCGACATTTGAGGTGTGTCCTCTCTGGTGATATTCGTTAGAGATATGCCCAGAAGGCGCAATGGGGTGTGGCCGTCCCAAAGTTCTGCAAACAGCTGCTTACAGAGCTGATAGACCTCCCGAGAGATGTCAGTTGGATTGTCCAAGGAGCGTTGATGGGACCTTGTTTTGAAGTCGTTGGAGCGAATGGATACAGCAACACAATATGCCTTCGCTCCGTCAGCCCGTATGCGCGCAGTAACACTGTCTGCAAGGGCCAGCAGGACCTTGTGAGCCTGCTCTGCAGTGACGACATCTTCTTCTAACGTAGTTGATATGCTGTAGCCCTTGGCCTCCTCAGGGGCTGCCAGGACCTCAGAGGGGTCAATACCGTTGGCATAATCGTGGATCTGCTTGCCCGCTTTGATGCCAATAACACGCTGCACACGGCTCAGATCTGCCTTTGCAAGATCCCCAATGGTCTTTATGCCGGCTCGCTCCAGTTTTTCTGCAGTTGTATGACCAACGGAAAACAAATCGCCCACAGGGAGTGGCCACATTTTCGTTGGGATCTCATGTCGGTATAGAGTATGTACCTTATCCGGCTTTTCGAAGTCACTGGCCATCTTGGCCAACAGCTTGCAATTGCCGATACCCACATTGACGGTAAAACTGAGCTCGCTGCGGATCCTGTTGCGAATAGTATGCGCAATAGCGACGGGGTCCGGGTAGATGCGATGAGTACCAGTCATATCCAAAAAGCATTCGTCGATCGACACCTTCTCCACAACAGGCGCAATTTCCCTGCAGATATCCATGAAGGCCTTTGATGACTGCTCATACAGTTTGAAATCCGGTCTGGCAAGAAACAGGTCCGGACACTTACGCAGGGCCATTGCCACGGGTTCGCCGGTCTTAATTCCGTACTTTTTTGCAGGGATAGATTTGGCCAGGATGACACCAGTTCTCTTTTCACGATCGCCGCCTATAGCAGAGGGGATCAAACGGATATCCGGTTCGCCCTGGAAGACTCTTCGAGTGGCTTCCCAGGAAAGAAACGCACTATTGACATCGACGTGGAATATTAACCGTTCCATGGGACCACTCCTTTCTTATTCTTATTCATATGATATCAGTTTCCAGTATGAAACGCAAGTCACCGATCAAGGCTTTGGGGGCATGTAGGTATACTGGTAGCCTGCGAGTCTGAATCGGATCACGATGCTGGAATCGGTGTGCACTTCGATTTTATCGAGCATGACATTGGCCAGCTCTTGAGTAAGCACAGGTCTTCTTTGGTATGCCTTAAAAGCATCGGCAAAAAACAGGATTGCTTGTATCTGCTGCCTAAGCTCGTTCATTTGAGACTCTAGGCGCTTTTGCCGAGCTTCCAGTGCATCTCGTTCTTTTCTGACTGCTGTACTGACTTCATCCCGGTAGGCGCGTGTAATCTTACCGTTGGACACCTGCTCATAGAGATCCCGTAACTGTAATGAAAGCTGTGCGTGCTTCTGGGCCAAAACGGAACTGGTTTTCTCCAATGCGGATAGTTTCTTTTTCTGTGGGCCAATGTCTCTACCATACCGATTGGCAATCAGAACATTGTTTGAAGTTGCCATGATAGCCTCATGCAGAGCCTCGGTGAGAATGTCATCTCCTACATAATGAGAGCTGCATCTTTTGAAATTGTGGTAGTCGGAACACTCATAGAACACACTGCTGGGATTATTACGTCTGGTTCCCGATTTCCTTGCAAAACTGGTCAGAGGCTTTCCGCAATCGGCGCAAAAGAGTCTACCGAGGAAAAGGTGCTTATTATTGGTACCCGCTGGAGCAAAGTTCGTGGTCTGGGAGACCTCTTGTTTATTGATTCGCTGTATTTGCTCAAACAAGTCCTTTGGGACAATTGGTGGATGGGCACAAGAAATAACGACAGCATCATCATCGGTCTTCCAATGTGTGGTTTGAGTTTTCTTACGTCCATGCACTCGGTTACCAAGGTAAACCTGGTCTTCGAGAATATTGCGAACAGTTTGCCTGCTCCAAAGCGATTTGCCATAAACAGTGTTTTGTGACTGCCCGCGCAAAAACTTAATTTTACCGGGACTAGGAATGCCCTCAATGTTAAGAATGTTGGCGATAGCATTATAGCTGTACAATTCTGAGCGGAGCCGAAAGATTCTTAATACAATAC
Organism: Faecousia sp.; assembly: GCA_045659965.1. Taxonomy (GTDB): domain Bacteria; phylum Bacillota; class Clostridia; order Oscillospirales; family Oscillospiraceae; genus Faecousia. Next base: position 11,283 of record JAZRCU010000163.1, on the reverse strand, counting down.
GGCTTGTTTCTGGATCAACTACAAATGAGTTCATTCTTGCGTTGCGAAGGTAACCGTAAGGAATACAATTGGCAGGAGGGAGATAGGTGCCTTGGGATATGCGAAGATCTATTGCTTGAGCGGCGGTGGATCGACTATTCATTTTTCGTACCTCTTTCTGAAAATAAAGAAAGCACAAACCATCGTTCGTGCTTTCAATAAATAAGTGGCTTAAAGCAGCTGCGCTCAGCCTGTTTCCAATGAAGATGCCATATCTGGTGCTAGGATCGTTAGTAAGGATATGAGTAACCCAATGACCCCACCAAGAGTCGGCAATGTTTTTTTGAAGCAATTCAAATAATCTTTATAAACTCAGCTTCGTCCCAATCATGTCCAAAGAATCTTGCTAGAAAGTTCAGCATTTGTTCCAGTTTTTTAACATCCTCCCCGTCGCCATTGAACAGGATTGAGAGCACCGTATAAAAGCGGTTATTGACATCTTTATTTAGAATTTTCATCGTTACATCATCCAATATAGCTTCCGAAGCAGCGCAATTTTCCACTGCGCCATTGCGGAATATAAGAAGTGTTAACGCTTTGGACAAAGCCTGTAATGTCTGATCATCCATGATTTATCCTGCCGCCTCCAGCATGTTTTCAATGAAGATGCCATATCCGGTGCTAGGATCGTTAACAAGGACATGAGTAACGGCGCCTACCAGTTTTCCGTCCTGTATAATCGGTGAGCCGGACACGCTGATGTCAAGTATAGGACAACACTTTTGTTTTGTATTGTTCTGGAATAACAGTAAAATACGGTGATTAGCGGCACATTCGTGTATGCGCAAAACCTCGGAATATGGCGATGCCGATTTTGTCGAAGAATCAGACTTTTTCTTAATTCTCGCCGGAGGGGGTTAGACCGCAATCCGGATATCTTCAATCTTCTCCCTCTCGAGCATTTGTGCAAGGGTGTTGGTGTAGTTCCAGTGGATCCGTATCCTGCCTTCCGGAAAGATAACGATCTTTTCAATCAGTTCCTGGGCAAGGGCCGGTGTCAGTTGTGTAATGTCGTGGTAGGTAACCATCGTATATGCGCTGGCAACCTGGTCAATGCTTTGACGCAGCTGCTCCACGATTTCATTCAGCTTTGCTTCTGACACGGATAGCGTAAGCTTGATGTTTTCCTCCTGTGCTGTTAAGGCGGATTTTAGTGTCATAAAACCTTCTTTACTGAGGGCACCGGACACATATCGCTCGTATGCTTCTCGCTTTTCCTTCCGGACACCATCCAACTGAGCTTGGAGGCGCCGGCACTCATCCCGGATCATCTGCTCTTTGGTGACGGCCGCTCTCTTATCTGCCTTTACCTTTTTGATCTTGAGATCCAGCAGGTCACACTGGGTTTTGATAGCGTGGTAGACAATACCAGTGAGAAGCGCATCCTTGAAGCGAACATCCTTACAAGCCGCATTCTGGTCATAGCGATGCATGGTACATCGCCAGTCCTTGTTCTGTGCTTTACCTCTTATCAGGCGATTGCCGCAGCAGCCGCACACCAAAAGAGAAGTAAAAACATATGCTTCTCGTTCTGGGTCATAGACTCTGGCAGCATACCGTTTGCGTGCATTTGTCGCCTGCTCAAACAGTTCCCGGGATATGATTGGGGCATGGGTATTGGGGATGATCTCCTGCTGGCTCAAAGGGACTGCCTTGGTGCGGTTGCTTCCCACTTTAACAACATGAGACTTAAATGGGACTGTGTCTCCGGTATATATACGATTCTGGAGGATATTGCGGACTGACTCATAGGTCCAAACGGATCTGGTCTTATATTTCCCACGAATTGCAGCGAGATACACAGATGGTGTAGTAACCCCTTCTTCATTCAATCGCTGCGCAATTTGTGTGATAGTCACTCCTTCGGACGCCCATTTGAAAATGTTCTTCACGATGATTGATGCTTCCGGATCGATTACGATGGTGTTTTTCTTGGGTCCCTTTTTGTATCCGAAAGGGGCTGTTCCATAAACAAATTCACCGCTGTATTTCTTCATGTCAACTGCAGACTTGATCTTCTTGGAGATATCCTTGCTGTAGAGCTGGTTCAGCAAGTTGCGGATAGCCAACTCCAGGCCGCCAGTGTCCTCACCGATTTTGGCGCTGTCAAAGCGGTCATTAATGGAAATAAATCGAACCCCGTAGGTCGGAAACACCAGTTCCAGGTATCTGCCTGCGTCCAGATAGTTTCTGGCAAAACGAGAAAGGTCACGGACGATAATAGTTCTGACCCTGCCTCGGAACACAAGATCGATCAGTTCCTTTGCGCCTGGCCGATTCATATTGGTTCCGGAATAACCATCGTCGACGATTTCCTTAAAGGACATTGGGTCCATACCCATACTCTGAATATAGTGATGGATACATGTTCGCTGAGAATGGATACTGCAGCTCTCTGTTTCGGTGCCGTCTGTAACATCACCATCTTCTTTAGACAGGCGAAGGTAGTAAATGTCGTATAGATCAAACCGCATCTTGCTCAACTCCTGCCAGGTGTAAGAAATACTTCAGCTCCTTAAAGGGATCCGCATAAGAAAGATGGACTTTGATGCTGCGGTCAGATCGAACTTCAATGCGCTCGATCAGCAGATCAATCAGTTCCCGATCAACGGTGAGCTGATTTGCATATCGGTTGATAGCACCCAGCCAAACACCAGAAGAAGCCAGGGCACCATTAAGGGCATTCTGATCACTCAAGGCTTTGGCTTCCTCTTCCACCCAATGTGCAAGCTCTTCCTCGTAATTGCGCTTGAATTCCTCATATTCACTTCTATCGATGAGCCGCTCGGTGAGATCAACAAGCAATCGCTTAAGCCGACCTTCGATGTACCTGCGTTTGGTGACCGCAGAGTAGTACCGGGTGGAGGCATTCTCGATGAATGCTTTTACGGACGGCATGTTCTGAATCCTGGTAGCCATCGTTTTCACATTGACTGCCAGCATCATCTGCTGATTCAATAGTCTTGTGATAACAGCCATAATATCATCCTGCCGCACATAATGCTTGGAGCATTTGGTTTTCGATGAATAGCGGTAATTATTGCACTGATAGAAGATCCAGTTTGGAACATTGGGCCTGTCCCGGGCAGCGCCTTTATTCGCGGACATCATGGAGCCGCAGTCTGCACAAAACACCTTGCCGCGAAACAGGTCACGGTAATCTACGGAAGGTGGTTCCATAGGCTGAAAGTTTTCGCGCTTTTCTGCCTCAGCTTGAGCAACCTTCTGGACTGCATCAAACAATTCCTTGGAGATTATGGCGGGATGTGCATTCTCAACGATCTGCCACTCTTCTCTGGATCTCTTTGTTTTCTCCTTGCCATAGCGATCGCTTTTGATTTTACCGTGCACACGGTTGCCGATATAGACCTCATCGCAAAGCATCTTCCGGATGGTTCCTCTAACCCAACTTGAGTTTACATAACGCTTCGACATGGTGATCCCACGATCATAGCGAAGCTTGCCGGGGCTAGGAATTCCTTCTTCATTCAGCACTTTCGCAATTCCATTCAGGCTTTTTCCCTCAGCGCGCATTTGGAACATGCGCCGGACAATTGGAGCAGTCTCCTCATCAATGTCATAGGTGCCTGCTTCCGGATTGCGGATATACCCATATGGAATGCTGCTGACAGAAGGCAGAAATTCTCCGGAATTGATCTTTGCATCAATACCTGTGCGGATCTTCTTCGCAATGTCCTTGACGTAATAGTCGTTTATGACCATCTTCAAGGGCAAGGTCAACGCGACGGCATCGGCATCAGGCTTTGCGCTGTCATAGTTGTCATTAATACAGATCAGTCTGACATCCATTTCCGGAAATGTCTTCTCTACGAGGGTACTGGTCTGGAGGAAGTGTCTTCCCAAACGGGAGATATCCTTTACGATCACACAGTTGATACGACCCTTCTTGAGGTCTTCCATCATCCTCTTAAAGCCCGGCCGTTCATAGTTCATACCGGTGTAACCGTTGTCGGAATATGTGTCGACAAGCTTGATATCGGGATGCTGATCCAAATGGTGCAGTGCAATCTTCTTTTGATTCGCAATGGAGTTTTCCAGTTCAGATGTGCCGTCATCATCGGAAAGACGGCCATAGATACCTGCCAGATAGCATGTTGCAGCAACGCTCGCTACGATGGCGGCAGGGTTTACACGACTCTTTCTGGCCATTTATGATACCTCCAATCTATCTGCTTTCATGGCCTCGAGATAGAACTGAATCTCATCTCGAAAGTTAAATTCTATTCTCACATGTTTGTCATCATGGACATAGACTTTGTCTACCAGGGTCACAATGACTTCACGGCTCAGCTCCTCAAGGCCCTGGAATTTCACAAACAGGCTGAGCCAACTGTTATCGGTTTGGGTATTCTCAATTGCTTCCTCTTTGGCTGCAGTGAGATTCCGCAGTGCCGCTTCAGCTTCCGAAATCAGATGCTTGTATTCTGCGTGCATGCGGTCATACTCCTCACGGTTAATCAGGTCATTGCAAAAAGCCTCATACAGCTTTCTGCGGAAATCATAGTACTCATCCAGCTCCTTTTTCTTCTGGAGGATGGACACATCAAGGCGGCTGATCTTGGCTTTCCAAACATCGGAATTGCCGACCTCCTTGATCAGGGCATCCAGTTCGGCAACAACATTGACCTGATGCGCAATAGCATTCATGACAATCGTCTCCAGCTTATTGCATTCGATGCTATGACCGGAGCAGCCGAGCCCCCTTTTATAGCCGGAACACACGTAGTAGCTGAACTTCTTGCCGGATCTGGTTACGGTTCTTTTGGTCATCAGGCGTCCGCAATCCGGGCAGTACAATACACCGGATAGGGGCATGACTCGATCGATGCTCGGAGATGATCTGGTATCCCGGTCAAGCATGACCTGAATCAGCTCAAACAGAGTGGGGTCAATGATTGCAGGGTGATTGTTCTTGACAACAGACCATTCCGACTCTTTTCGTGTCCGAATAACCTTAACTTTGAAGTTAGGGGTGCCGCGTTTTCCTTGGATCAGAACGCCGGCATAAAGTGGGTTTCGCAGGATACGAGTCACCTGAAAGTGCGTCCATTTTGCTTCTCCCGAGGAGGAGTAGCCGGTCTTATAGTTAAGACCCAAAGAACGCTTATACTCTGCAGGGGGTAAGATCATCTCCTCATTGAGATAATCCGCAATGAAATACTGGCTGTAGCCTTTCAGCCACAAAGAAAAAATGCCCCGCACGACGGAGGCTGCGTACTCATCCAGAATCAGCTTGTGCTTGTCTTCCGGAGATTTGCAGTATCCATAGCTTGCGAAGGCACCGAGATACTCACCATTGCTGCGCTGGATCCGAAACTGTCTTCTCAGTTTCTTGGATAAGTCACGGCAATAGGACTCATTCATTATATTTTTAATTGGAATCAAGATATCGTTTCCGTCGTTCTCGACCTGGCTGTCAACATCATCGTTGATTGCGATGAAGCGAACGCCTAAATCCGGGAAAATGGAATCGATCAGGTTGCCGGTGGATATATATTCTCTACCCAAGCGGGAAAGATCCTTGACAATGACGCAGTTAGCCTGTCCGGACTGAATTGCGTCGAGCACTTTTTGGAAGCCGGGACGATCAAAGTTCGTACCGGTATAACCATCGTCAAAGGCTTCATCTACTAAAATCAAATTGGGGTGATTGTCGATGTATGCCTGGATCAGTTTCCTTTGGTTAGCAATGCTGTCACTTTGTTCATGCTTATTCCGATCTTGCTTGGAGAGCCGATAATACGAAATAACATAGAAGCATTCTTCTTCAGGAAGAGATGCTGTTACCTCTGGAATCACGGTACCACTCCTTTTGGATTAAGATTTCACAGGAAATCCTAATAATCCACCAGGGCTGAATCAACCAGACCAAAGACCAAGTTGGCTGATTCATACGAACATTTGTCCGTTATTCCATTGTCCTTATTATGCATTATTTTGCGGACAATGTCAAGCACCTGGGGCTTATTTCCTAGATTTACCTGTGGTGGGGTCAATGCAATTGGCATAGGCAGAAAGCCTGTCCTGGAGACTGGTCTTTGTGTCTGCGTATGCGATCTCAACAACAATCCCGTTGTCGAGGTAGCAGTAGGGGTTGCCTATCTGCTGAATAAAAGTCTTGAGCCTTTCACGGCATGGTTTTGAGGTGTCGATCACAACGTCCTGGATATTCCGGAGCTGGCTGGAATCGATGCCCGGTTTGTTTTGAGTTTCCATAGTAGTCTCCTTCGCTTATGGGGAAAGTATTGCCAAAACTGGAAAAGAATAAACATTGATATCTAAACAGCTCTGCCCCTCAAAAGAAAGGCAGAGCTGCATAGTTGCATTGGCGGGGATGCCTTTACGAAAGATTGCCATTTTCGACAAAATCCGCACTCGACTTTAGAGTGCGGATTCAAGACTTCACTTGATTTTTCGTAAGCTGATTCAGACGGCGGCGGGCAAAGCCGCTCCATAGGAATAAGTGCCTCCCCCCATTCTCATGACGGGGCGACCCACAGTGTGACCCATGGCCATCGCAAGTATCATCATTCTCCGCATATAATTCATGGCCGCACAGCGTTGCCAGTGCTGCTTGCAGTGTAAGTTTAGTCGCTCCACCCGGTATGGAACCTCCTTATGTCCCCGGTGTATCGTGGCGCACCCACTATCTGGCTCGTCATATGCAGAACGTATCTGATAGCCCTATTCAATTGTGGTACACCCGGCTGTCTGCCGGTGGGAATCCTCCAGAGAAAGAGGACTCCCACCGACCGACACCCTTATTTGGGTCTCGGTCTTTTGAACAGGCGATGCCACCATATGCTATGGCACCGCTTGCTGTTCGGTGTGTGTGAAAATGTCTGTTTTTCACATGTGGGCAGACCATTCGGCCTTCCGGAATGATTGCCCCGCACATGACACACAGGTTGCCTCGAATGGTTTCACTGCTCTTTCGGCTCACCTGCAGGGGGTTGCTTTGTCAGATCATAAGCCATAACAATCTGCATAAGGAGCTTTGCTTCCAGCTGCGCCTTCACATCTTCGTTGATTACCTCATAAGGCCGGCCATGAGCATCGACTCCCTCTTCTTTGGAAAGCTTTGCGATAAAGGGAGCGTAGTGGTTCAGGATCTTTTCCAGTGCGTCGGGGTCCCCGGCCTTTGCTGCTACGATCGTATCGAACGGAATTTTAGTATTCTTCTGCATTGAGCCGTGCCTCCATTTCTTCTTTCAGTCGCTCCATAGCCTTTCGTCTCCGGTATGCTACCGTCGGATTGCTGATCTTCAGGATCTTAGCAATCTGCGTGTCGTTATAGCCGCCAAAGAAGGAAAGGAGAAGAACATTCCGCAGACTCGGAAGAATGTACTGCAGAGCTTCGCCCACGAATTCCTTCGTAACGGTTATTTCGATATCCTTCACATAGAAGACTTTGTGGTATGTGCTGTATGTATCGTCTTCTGATGGCAGGAGCCAAGCCATGTCTTCCGCTGTTCCTGCTGTTATTTCCCGGTCCCGCTGTTTGTTGATCGCCCGCCATGCGTTCTTGGCTTCATTCTTCAACAGTGTTTTGCAGAACTGATCGAAGTTGTTCACATGGAACTGTTCAAAGTCACTCATATACATTCCTCCTTCGTGCTTCAATTACTAATTACAACTCGGTCCCCTTTATTTTAATACTTTTCGCTAAAACTTGTCAAAACCATATAAAAAGATTGATAATTCTACAAATTATTCGAAATTTTCCGCTTATCAAAAGGAAAAGCCTTCTGTCCAGTGAACAGAAGGCTTTATTGCGCCATATTCAGTTAAAGCAATCGAGGTCATGCAGCATATCCATGATGTCGCTGCTGACTTTTTGTGTTTGGCCAGGGGCACTGGAAGCAACTGCACTCAGATCCATGGCACCCAGCTTTTCCTCTACAAGCCTGCGAACCAGCGCTTCAAGATGGGCAGACGAAGCGGCACTTACCTTGATATGCAGCGCCCCATCACCTTGCGTCAATTCAGGGTGGGCATCCATATATTCGTTCAGTGCGGCAACCACTACGGTGCTTTTTCTGTTGCCCAGTATTTCCAGCAATTCACCGGCGCGGATCTCTTCTTCCGTATTGGATCCGAAGCCGAGGTTGTACCGGTATTTGCCGTCCTTCTTCAAAAGAGATCACCTCACTTCAGGTTACACCGCACGCATCGAGATCTGGCCCTCTGCCATAGCCTGATATCCGATAGCGTTGGCATTGGGGCTTTCTACGAAGCTTGCTTGGGCTACCAAAGGAGAGTGCTCCAGATAATCGCGGAACAGTGCGCTGCCGCCGCCGATAAAGACCGCAGGGTTGGAGCGAAGATCTACCTTCAGCTCTCTGAGCTTGTCCAGAATATCCTTTGCATGCTGACCTGCAGAGTCACGGATGGTCTTCTTGACTGTTTCCGGGAGAATGGTTTCACGGCCGCTGAGCACAGCACTGATATGCTCATCCTCAATCTGCATATCGTGGAGGGCACCAACTCTGCGAACAATGTCATTGTTCATGGTAATGACGCCAGTCTCCAGACTCCTGCAGAACTGCATATCCGGTTTGCCGTTGCGCAGCAGAAGAACATCGGTGGTATATCCGCCAATGTCAATCAGGAACACCCGGAGGTGATGGTTCAACTGGCCCTTTTGCGGAGCGATTGCTGCATAGGCCTGAGGATAGACGAACACATCCCGGATCATGATCGTCATAGGGGTATCATTGTAGATGAAATGAATGGAGCCGCTGCGTTTGAAGTACTCCTTGAACTTATCCCGGAGAATACCGTAATGCTCCGGAGGAAGACCGACTGCCAGGTCAATGCGTTCTGCAGAGGGAAGTTTGCCAGTCTGCTGCAGCTCCTTGGCAATGGCGAACAGGGAGAGAATGAAGAAGCTGTCATCACGGGTCTTATCTCTGCGGTAAGCAAGCCGCTGTCCGGACAGCGTCCAGTAGTCGCCCTCGTATTCCAGCACCTCATCGGCCATAGGGGGCCGGACCGAGTGCTTGGAAAGGCCGGAGACAAAATTGTGATGCAGGGTCTTGATGGCATAGTTGCCGTGGTCAATTGCGATTAACATGAGAGTTCCTCCTTAATGTTTTGATATCTTATTACACGATCCATCGTGTGTATTTGCAACGCAAATGCGCATAAAAAATAAAAATGCGCATAAAAAAGAGGCAGTTCGCGGTGAACTGCCCCTTCTCTTATTTCCGAGATCTGCCTAAGCAATGTTGCCAGACATAATCATCGAGTCCCTTGTATTCCGGGTTCCATACATAGGTGCCGTATGAAAACCCCATTTGGGATAGCAGTGAGACGAGCTCCTGGTATCCGTTTTGCACATGCGGATTGGAGAAGAAGTCCATATCAAATGCGGTCATGATATGTACGGTTCCTTTTTCCCGCATGTATGTCAGTGTTTTGGTCAGCTGCGAAAGAGAATTCACGCCCGGAACAGCCAATACGGTTTTGCCTGTCAGCATATGGATCACGTCGGCCTTCATGGGTCCTTCGGTCAGCAAAATCTGCTGCTGCGGTGCCCCAGCCAGGTGTGTCCAGCCTTCTGCTTTGCATCCGTCCTGCTTACCGATACTGGAGACCCACCGAAACTTTCGTCTTGTCACATTGTCCCGACGGATCTGCAGTCCCTGGATCTTTCCTTCTGGATTTCTGACCGGAATCAGAATGCCTCTGTTTTCACGAATGAAACTCCATTGTCCTGTGCTTGTATGGTAAAAGCCAGGAACACCAGGTAAATAGTATCCGTCAGACAAGAGCTGTTTTGCAAGCGCAGTCATTCCGGCGATTGGCGTTGTCTTGTAGCCAAGCTTGTCGATCTCTTCGTTCTTTAGTCCGCGTGCCAACAGGTTTTCTCTGTGATCGGAGGCCAGAGACAGCTTCCCAAGAAGCGCTGTGTAAGTATCGTGACGGGTATCAATATCCGTGATGGGACATTCAATGGATACAGGAGGCAAGCTGGTGGGCCTGCTCTCAGTGCGTTTTCCACTGCTGTCATAATCGCGAATATTCAGCCGCTCCAACAATGTTTCCCGAGCACTCTTGCGATCAATGCCTGCATAATGTGCGTACAGATCGAATATACCACCCGAAAAGCCGCACCGAGGACAGCGAAAGACATCTTTTTCTAAGCTGATATTCAGATGCTTCTTTCGTGGATTGTCGTCGCAGCAAGGGCATGGGATATTGTATGATCTTCGACCGGGTTGTGGCTCGGGAAGACCAAGCAGCGGGATGATATCCACCATGTGTATCCGCTCCATGGAGTCTCCTTTCCGGGGGATGTAAGAACATCCCCCAATTTTATTTGCCGATTATGCAGAGGCCTGCTGGACTGCGTATTCGCAGATCACTTTGGCTGCGGCAATCACATCCGGATCACCGGTGTAACGGTTTGCAAGCCAGTTGATAGCTTCAGCATCCATTGCAAGGACTTCACCCAAGGTGCGATCCTTATGCTTTTTGATCGGACACTTTACAAGCACTGCTTGCTGATACTTCTGCTCCAGAGTCAGTTCCGGAACCACTGCAGGTGCAGGTGCGGGGGCCGAGGCAGGTATCTCGCTGCCCTTCATTCCGGTTTCAGTCTGGCCAGTTACAGGAAGAGGTGAGAACTCGATCCCAAACTCATTTGCGGCCGGAGAATTGAAGTCGTCACCGGCGGCACCAAACTGAACACCGAAGCCGGCATTCCGCAAAGCAATTCCCACTGCAGCTGTCTGCGCCCATTCTCTGGGAGAGACAGAAGGCTTGGAGGGATCCGGACCTCTGGATGCGGTGGCTTCAGCCAGATAGCATTCAGCAGGATCCTTGTAGCTGGGGTATACCCGCGCGGTTGCTACGAAATAATCGTGCTTCTGCTCTACGGAGACAGCGATTTTACCTTCCCGATACACCAGACGGAACCATGCGATCTGCGCCATGACAGGAAGCCTCTTGCGGGTTTCCTGCGTGTTCAGATCAGTATAGTCCACAGCGAATGCGGAAGGATCGAAGCCTTCGACCTTATGGATGTTATTCAGCAGCTCTGTTTGTGCTGCCGGAACAGATCGTTGTGACATATCGATACTCCTTTCATACCGCCGTGTAGGTGTTCCGATAAGACAGCCAGGCAGGAAGGATCGTGTTGATCATCTTGCTGATCTGGCGCTTATAATCATCCAAGTCGGATCGTAGCCATGTCGTTCTGTGAGCCAAGGAGTTGGA
>JAZRCU010000162.1:0-3903 GCA_045659965.1 Faecousia sp. | reverse complement strand
AAAACTCTTCTTATATGGGCCTTTTCCCCCTTTACGAACAGAAAAAAATACTGTATAATAGGAGAGAATATAATGTGGGAGGAGTGGACCTATGCAGTGTCTGAAATGCGGAAAAGAAACCGCAGAGGAAAAAGTATTTTGTGATAGCTGCCTGGAAGTCATGGATCAATATCCTGTAAACCCCTCCACGCCGGTGCCTGCCCCTCGGGTAGATGCCAATATCCAAGAGAAAAAAGCCGCCCGGCGGCGGCCGCCCACAGAAGAGGAGACCATTTTGCAGCTGAAGGGACTGATCCGGTTGCTGACGGTCACCGTGGCAATTTTGGCAGTTGTCCTTTGCTTTGTAGCAGGTTTATTGCTGCAGCAGCTGGAAATCAACCAAAATAACAGCGCCATCGGCAGAAACTACACCTCTGCCACCGACAGCAATGTTTCACGTGAAACATTGCATCCATCTAACTAACCATTCACCGCTTACTAAAGAGGTAACTATTATGGCTAAAATCATTGCCGTGGTCAACCAAAAGGGTGGCGTGGGAAAAACCACCACCGCTGTGAACTTGACCGCAGCCTTAACCGAAGCAGGAAAGCGTGTCCTTTTGTGCGATTTCGATCCTCAGGCCAACGCCACCTCCGGCTTAGGACTGGACAAACGGAAACTAAAAACCTCCGTCTACGAGGTCGTGATCGGAGAAGCTACTGCAGATGCCGCCATTGCCCACACCAAGTTTGGTGATGTGCTGCCGGCCACTGCCGACTTAGCTGGCGCAGCCGTGGAGCTGCTGTCTGTTGACGATCCTCATTACCAACTGAAAAAAGCCTTGGAAAGCGTGGCCCATAAGTACGATGTCATTTTGATCGACTGCCCGCCCTCCTTGGAAATGCTGACCTTGAACGCGTTGGCCGCTGCCCAAAGCGTCCTTGTACCGGTACAATGTGAGTATTACGCACTGGAAGGTCTGACAGACCTGATGACCACCATGCGTCTTATGAAAAAGCGGATCAACCCCGCGCTAGACATTTTCGCTGTGGCGCTGACCATGTTTGACGGCCGCACAAATTTCTCCACTTTGGTTGCCCAGGAAGTCCGGCGGCATTTCCCCGGCAAGGTCTTTGCCACGGTAATCCCCAGAAATGTCCGCTTGGCAGAAGCCCCCAGCCACGGCTTGCCGGTCACTACCTATGACCGCTCCAGCCGAGGCGCTGTAGCCTACAAGGCCATGGCACAGGAATTTATCCAGAAACTTTGATGTTTCACGTGAAACAATTTATAACGAGGTGAGAAACTTGGCAAAAGACAGACTTGGCAGAGGTCTGGGCGCTTTGATGCTGGACTCCGTGGAAGAGGAACGTCCCAGCGCGAAAAGTCCTTACCAACTGCTGCCTATCTTTAAAGTAGAGCCCAATCCGGAGCAGCCCCGTCGGGATTTTGACGAAGAAGAACTGCAGGCCTTGGCAGATTCCATTTCTGTTCACGGCATCGTGCAGCCCTTGACCGTCCGGCAGCTGCCCACCGGTTATTACCAGATCATCGCTGGTGAACGGCGGTGGCGCGCCGCAAGATTGGCAAACTTGTCAGAAGTGCCTGCGGTGATCATAGAAGCTGACGACAAAAAGACCATGGAGCTGGCGCTGATCGAGAATTTACAGCGGCAGGACCTGAATCCCGTGGAAGAAGCCTTGGGTTATCAGGCTTTGATGGAAGAATACGGCATGACCCAAGAAGATACTGCCGCCAGCGTTGGCAAATCCCGTTCCGCTGTGGCAAACACTCTACGGTTGCTGGCCCTTTGCCCTACAGTACTGCAAATGGTCCGTGACGGTCGGCTCACCGCCGGTCACGCCCGGGCGATCCTGACCTTAAAGGGGGACAAGCTGCAAACAGAAGCAGCCCAAAAGATCCATGCATTAGGTCTTTCCGTTCGGCAAGCAGAGTTAATGTGCAAAAATCTTTCCAAGCCCACCGCCCCCAAGAAAGAAGTTTCCTTTGCCGTAGATTATGTGGCAGAGTGCGAAAAGAGTCTTTCCAAGCATCTGGGTCGTGGCGTAAAGATCGTCAACGGAAAGCGCAAAGGCCGCTTTGAACTGGAATTCTACGGTCAGGAGGACCTGCAGGTGCTTTTGGACGCGTTAATGAAACTGCAAAAATAAAGAGGATGCGCTATGGAAAAGAAATTATATAAATCCCGCACCGATAAAAAATGGGAAGGCGTTTGTGCCGGAATTGCTAAGTATTTTGGAATCGACCCCACATTGGTCCGCTTGGTTTGGGCCCTTGCGTCCCTGTTTTCCGGCGGCATCACCGGTTTTATAGTATATTTCGTATGCGACCTGGTACTGCCCAGCGAGCCGGACGATTTTGTTGAAGTGTAATAAAGGAGAGGTAAGAAATGTTAGACATTAGAATGATCAAGGAAAATCCCGATGCAGTCAAAGCTGGCCTGCGGGCTAAGGAAGTGGACTGCGACGAAGCCATTGACCGTATTCTGGAGCTGGACGAGCAGCGCCGCGCGCTGATCGCTGACACAGAAACCCGGAAGGCCCGTCAGAACAAAGTCAGCAAGGAGATCCCTCAGCTGAAGAAGGCCGGACAGGATGTCAGCGCAATCTTTGCCGAAATGGCCCAGCTGAAGGCTGGTCTGGCAGAAGATGCTCAGAAGCTGGATGCTGTTCTGGCAGAGCAGAGAACCCTGATGCTGAGCCTGCCCAACCTGCCCGATCCGGATCTGCTGCCCGGCGGCAAGGAAAACAACGAGCCCCTGCGCTATGTAGGCGAAAAGCCCGCCTTTGACTTTGCCCCCCAGCATCATGTGGATCTGTGCCAGAATTTGGGCCTGATCGACTATGAGCGCGGTGTAAAGCTGGCCGGTGCCGGCAACTGGATGTACACCGGCATGGGCGCACGTCTGGAATGGGCGCTGCTGAACTACTTTATTGACACCCACACCGCTGACGGCTACGATTTCATCCTGCCTCCTCACATGCTGGAGTACCAGTGCGGCGAAACTGCCGGTCAGTTCCCCAAGTTTGCTGACGAAGTTTACAAGATCGCAAACCCCACAGACGATCGTACCCACTACATGCTGCCCACCGCAGAAGCCGCTTTGTGCAGCGTTTACCGGGACGAGATCCTGTCTGAGGCAGATCTTCCTAAGAAATTCTTTGCTTACACCCCCTGTTTCCGTCGGGAAGCCGGCTCTCACCGTGCTGACGAGCGCGGCATGGTCCGTGGCCACCAGTTTAACAAGGTAGAAATGTTCCAGTTCACCCGTCCCGAGGACTCCGATGCCGCTTTTGACGAGCTGGTAACCAAGGCAGAAAATCTGGTAAAGGGTCTGGGCTTCCATTTCCGCACTGTGAAGCTGGCTGCAGGTGACTGCTCCGCTTCCATGGCAAGAACTTATGATATCGAGATCCTGATCCCCTCTATGGACGGCTACAAGGAAGTTTCCTCTGTTTCCAACGCAAGAGATTATCAGGCTCGCCGCGGCAACATCCGTTTCCGTCGGGAAGCTACCGGCAAGCCCGAATTCCTGCACACCCTCAACGGCTCCGGTCTGGCAACATCTCGTATTTTCCCTGCTCTGGTGGAGCAGAATCAGCGCGCTGACGGCTCTGTTGTAGTGCCCGAGTGCTTAAGAAAGTATCTGGGTGGTCTGGAGATCATCGAAAAGAAGTAAACCCTTTTATAATTTATGTTATGTAAACCAAAAGGAGAATTGCTATGAAAAAAATGATCAATGAGTTTAAGACCTTTATCGCCCGTGGCAACGTGATCGACCTGGCTGTCGGTGTTATCATCGGCGGTGCTTTCGGCAAGATCACCACCTCCCTGGTCAACGATGTGTTTATGCCCTTTATCAGCTGGATCTTCGGCGCACGGGATATGACCGCGCTGAATTT
>JAZRCU010000161.1:0-4099 GCA_045659965.1 Faecousia sp. | reverse complement strand
AGGGCGCAGCTGACTGTGCCGGTGGCCAGATCCACAGAGCGGATAGAAAAGTCCAACACCTGTTCCAGCTCTTTTAATTTACACAGGGCGGGCTCAGCTTGGGCGAGGGTAGAGATCTCCTGAGATCTTTGCAGTAGTGCTTCGTATAAAGCGGCTTTTACCGGATGCTCCGGCTCTAAGGCATCCATCCAGCGGGGGAAGAATACATGAAGCTGTTGCATAGGAAAGGAATATAGCAGCTGCAGCAGAAGTTTTTTTACATCCTGCGCGTCCAGAGCAAGACAATCCAGCGCCATGGCATTTACCCCGTACTGAGCACTTATCTGCTGCACCAGATTTTGGGTAGACTCCGACTCTGGGTGGCGGCTGTTCACAATTACCAGAAAGGGTTTGCCGGTGGCCTGCATATCCAAGATTGCCCGGTGTTCTGCTTGCTGGTAGTCTTGGCGGTCAATCTCTGTGATCGAGCCGTCAGTGGTCACCACAAGGCCAATAGAACAATGCTCCTGCATGACTTTCTGCGTGCCTAGTTCGGCGGCTTCTGTCATAGGGATTTCATAGTCGAACCAAGGGGTAGTGACCATTCTGGGCGTATCATCTTCCCATACCCCCATGGCTCCATCTACCATATATCCTACAGAGTCGATCATCCGTACTCGCAGCCGGGCTGTGCCGTCGGGAGAGATCTCCACGGCCTCTTCCGGAACGAATTTCGGCTCTGCGGTCATGATGGTTCGTCCGGAGCCGCTTTGCGGCAGTTCATCCCGGGCCCGCTCTGCCCGATAGGGCTCTGAGATATTGGGGATCACCAGGGTTTCCATAAAACGTTTGATCAGCGTGGATTTTCCGGTGCGTACAGGTCCAACCACACCAATATAAATGTTGCCTCCGGTACGGGCGGCAATATCCCGGAAAATATTTTCCATAGCCAGCCTCCTTATCCCCAGAAGCAGACGCTTCCGGTGCGCTTTACCATAGGGTATGTCCCGGGGGTTAAAAATAGAACAGGATCACCCTAGGGAAAGGGGAGAAAAGGGACGGTAAAAACTTTTGACAAAA
Source organism: Faecousia sp. (assembly GCA_045659965.1). Taxonomy (GTDB): domain Bacteria; phylum Bacillota; class Clostridia; order Oscillospirales; family Oscillospiraceae; genus Faecousia. The sequence goes on along the minus strand of JAZRCU010000161.1, from coordinate 3,040 downwards.
CAAGATATTTTTCAAAAATAATGTTTGACAAAACGCATATTTACCTATATAATACATAGGCACGACTATGAAGAGGGGGATACTATGCGACTGGACTTATCACAGATTGTACATGTGCCCGGCGCAAGCGTATCTTTTTCCGATAGCGTGGACTTAAGTGATCTTCTGTACGGTACTTGCTACCCGGTCAGCGAGCCTGTTTCCATTCAGGGCACAGTACGAAATACTGCTGATGTTCTGATGATGAAAGGGCAGATCAGCACCTGTATTCACGGTGTGTGTGATCGCTGCGCTGCAGAATTTACCCAGGATGTAAAAATCCCTGTGGATGTGGTATTGGTAGAGGAACTGTCTGACGAAGATAACGAAGATGAGTGGGTCTTCCCGCTGGAGGCAAATGCAGCAGACTTGGACGAGATCACACGGACGGTGTTCGTGTTGAATTTGGACTCCAAACTGTTATGTAAGCCGGATTGTAAGGGACTTTGCTGCAGATGTGGCAAAAACCTGAATGATGGCCCCTGTACCTGCCAAAAAGAGTTGGATCCCCGTTTTGCTGCTTTACGGCAGCTTCTCAATAAGTAAGTATAAGAATGCTGCCAAACAAAGCAGTTTGACCAAGGAGGTGTCATCCATGGCTGTCCCTAAGTGTAAAGTATCCAAGGCCCGTCGCGATAAGCGCCGTGGTTCCAACTGGAAGCTGTCTGCTCCCAGCGTAGCAGTTTGCTCCAAGTGCGGTGAGCCCGTCATGCCTCACAGAGCTTGTAAGGCTTGCGGCAACTACAATGGTCGTCAGGTTCTGGCTGCCAAGGCTGACTAAGGCGGGAAAAAAGCGTAAGCGCAGAGGAAGGCTACCGCCTTCCTCTTTTTCCTTATTAGTAATGTGATTATGATTTGAAAGGAGTGTTGTTCATGGCAAAACCTTTGGTTGCCATCGTTGGCCGTCCCAACGTGGGTAAGTCCATGCTGTTTAACAAACTCACCGGTCATAGAACCTCTATTGTGGAGGATACTCCCGGTGTTACAAGAGATCGCATCTATGGCGATTGTGAATGGTGTGGAAGAAACTTCTCCTTAGTGGATACCGGCGGTATTGAGCCCGGCACAGAAAATGATATGCTGAAGTTCATGCGTCGTCAGGCGGAGATCGGCATTGAATTGGCTGACTGCATTGTGATGGTGGCAGATGTGCGCACCGGCGTGACTGCAGCGGATGTGGACGTGGCAACAATGCTGCGTAAATCCGGCAAGCCTGTGGCTCTGGCTGTGAATAAGTGTGACTCCGTGGGTCCTGTAAATCCGGACGTATATGAGTTCTACAGTTTGGGCATTGGAGACCTGTTTGAGGTTTCTGCAGTCCATGGTCATGGCACCGGCGATCTGCTGGATTGGTGTCTTGACAATCTTCCTGAAAATGATGAGGAAGAGGAAGATGATGGCATTATCAAGGTGGCCATTGTCGGTAAGCCCAATGTGGGTAAATCCAGTCTGTTAAACCGCATCATTGGCGAAGAGCGTGTGATCGTATCCAATGTGGCAGGTACTCCCCGTGACGCCATTGATAGCGAGTTTGAAAATGAGACCGGTAAATATTGCTTTATTGATACTGCTGGCATGCGTCGAAAGAGCAAAGTGGATGATATGATCGAAAAGTACTCCAACATGCGCTCTATCAACGCAATTGAGCGGGCAGATGTGTGTCTTATTTTGGTGGATGCCAATGAAGGTGTTACCGAACAGGACACCAAGATCGCAGGCCTTGTCCATGAGGCAGGAAAAGCGGCGATCATCGTTGTGAACAAGTGGGATGCGGTGGAGGATAAAGAGACCAACACCATGCGTGATAAGGAACTGGCGGTGCGGGACGGCCTGAGCTATATGACTTATGCCCCTGTGGTATTTCTGTCTGCGCTGACCGGTCAGCGCGTAGATAAGCTGTTCCAAGTCATCCAGGATGTCCATGCCCAGAATACCAGCCGGATCACCACCGGCGCGCTCAATAGCGTTCTGGCGGATGCCACCGCTCGTGTGCAACCCCCCTCTGATAAGGGCCGTCGTTTGAAGATCTACTATATGACCCAGGCAGGCACGAAGCCGCCTCATTTTGTGATCTTCTGTAATGACGCAAGACTGTTCCACTTCTCCTACCAGAGATACCTGGAAAATCAAATTCGGGAGGTTTTCGGCCTAAAGGGTACGCCTGTGCGTATTACCATTCGGCAGAAGGGCGACAAGGAGGAGTAAGGCATGTGGATTTGTGCTTTGGTCGCATTTGCAGTGGGATATTGCTTAGGCAATCTGAATGGTGCGATCTTTACCTCAAAAATTATGCACGATGATGTCCGCACCCATGGCAGCGGAAATGCCGGGCTCACCAATTTCATTCGCAGCTACGGTACAGGCCGAGCATTGCTGGTGATTTTGATGGATGCCGGAAAGGCCGTGGTGGGTTGCTTTATAGGCGGTATGCTGCTGCGTCAATTTGGGTTAATGCAGGAGGGTGCTGCTCTGGGCGGCGCAGGCGTTTTCTTAGGTCACCTGTTTCCTGTGTTTTTAGGTTTTAAAGGCGGCAAGGGAATTTTGAGCGGTTTGTTCATCGCCTTGATGCTAGACTGGCGGGTCGCGGTGCTGATTTTGGTGGTCTTTGCCGTGGCCTATGGGCTTACAGGGTATGTTTCCTTGGGCTCTGTACTGGCGGCGGTTGCCTTCTTGGTAGGCTTCGCTGTGTGGTATCCCCACAAGCCTGTTGTGCTGATCTGCGGCACCACCATGGGCGCTCTGGCGGTATTTATGCACAGAGAGAATATTGTGCGCCTGATCAAAGGGCAGGAGAGCAAGACAAACCTGTTCCAAAAAAAGAAATAATAAAAACTCCGGATACCCTAATTCAGGATATCCCGAGTTTTGTCATAATAGAAACAAAAAACGGCATCGCACAAAGCAATGCCGTAATTGGTTGCGAGGAAAATCAGACTGCCCGCTCAACCTTGTTAGAACGGAGGCATCTGGTACAAGCGTACACATGGCACGGAGTACCGTT
>JAZRCU010000160.1:0-45600 GCA_045659965.1 Faecousia sp. | reverse complement strand
GGCTGTTGGAAGCGTCAAAGGCGGTGGTTGCACCGGTGGATGCGTTCACATAGCCGCCGGTTGCATTGACCAGGGTACCTGCGTCAGCAAACAGCTGCAGGTTCATGGCAATCGCCATCAGATTGGAAATTAACTTCTTCATAATTCTTTCTCCTTCCGATAAATGATGTGTTCAGAGGGAGAAAATTCCGCAGTTACACTTGACCGGGATAGATTTTCTCCCCGGAGCGAATTCTGTCCTTCAGCGCCTTGCGCTGCTCAGGGCTCATGCTCCTATAATCGAATGTAGTCACGGAAGGGGCCTGTCCGGAGGTGCCGTTTTCATCAGGTCTGCGGCTGCCGGATGCAATGGAGTTGGAGATCATCTGTGCGGTCTTCTGCGCTGTCACCTGCATGGCCGCAGTCTGAAGCTCATTTCGATGCACCGCATAGTAAGCATCCTCCACACTGATACCAACATTGGGAGAAGTCATTCTGGCAAACGCAGGATTCTGCAGTTCAGTACGCAGATCAAAGTTGGGGAAGATTTTCTTCATTGCCTCAGCCTGCTGTTCCAGCTTTACAATGTGCTGTTCAAACTTCTGCTGCTCCAAGGTGCGTGTCTGTTCACGCTGCTGTCGTGCGGTCTCTCTCTCCTCTTGGTCGATCTTTCTGGCAGTCGCAATGTCCACGCCCATTTCCAGCGCCTTATCCTCATAGAAGGATTCATCATTGCTGATTGCCTGTACCAATTCTTCATAATTGATATTGGCAGGGTCTTGACCATGCTTTCTTGCCAGTAATTCCAAAGCGGGAGTTAACTTGCCCAGCGTTTCTTCTGCACCCTTGGCACTGCGCAAACGGGATTGAACAACAGCCTGCATCTGCTTGTTGTACTCCGGGTCTGCCATGATCTCATCCCAGCTCATACGAGCGGGTTCAGTTTTCGGTTCTTCCGTGGGGTTTTCTGTAGCAGCAGGGGCCTGCTGATTTGGTTCTGCCTTGGCAGCTGCGCTTGCCGCCTTAGTAGGAGCCTGATACGCCCTGTTCTTTCTAAGCTTCTCTTTGGGAACACCCAATTCCAAGAGACGCTGCTGTCCGGGATCAACAGCACTTTCACCGGTAGCGGCTCCATCTGCGCCCCCATCGCCTTCACCGGCGAACAGCTGCAGATTCAGCCATAAATCGTTAAACATGAGTAAATCCTCCGATATAATCTGCCGCTTTTGGGGCGGCGAATCCACATATATACCAATTTCGTGAAGCCACGAAAATGATCACAAAAGGGGGTGCCGGTGTACTGATGCCGCCCACCAGCAGGCGGCTATAAGAAAGGAGGTAGAAAATGAGCTTACATACACTATACCCCAATAAAGGGGTCTTTCTCTATTCCTGCGCTAAGGGCGAATTTTGTATGTAATGTACTCCGGATACCGGCTTGCCAGCATTTCAAACCCAACGCACAGAGAATCAAAAATGAGTGTCACCGTTGCTTTGAGATTATGGCGAGGACTGCAGCTGATTTCTGTGTCACCCTCTTGCAAGTGCGTAATAGGCATTCTAACCTGCTCATTTTCTGCCATCTTCGCCACATTGGCAGCAAGGGTATATGCCAGCATGGAAGCAGAGGCACATACCAGATCACGTCCAGCCTCCGCGCTTTTTGCATGTCCTTTCACGGTCACACGGTTGTATCCGCGATAATAAATCACTTCAATCATTATTTCCCCTCCCTTGCTGTCACCTTGCCACCATCGGGCTGTGCTGCTTCATTGGCTCGACTTCTGGCATTTGCTACAATTCCCGGTTCCTTTTTGCGGAGGCCAGCAATATGGTCACTCTGGAACATCTGTGCATTTCCTCCACCCATAGGAGCTGTGCCACCCATGGTCTGCACAATATCCGCGCCGATTTGCTCTGCCGCCATGGGATCTACAGCCTGCGCCAGTGTCAGTGCCAGCTGCATGTACTGCAAAAGCTTCTGATACATGGTTCCCATCTGGGCCACCTTTTGCATAATGCCGTCTTTCCCATCAAAGTCCATCAATTCCAGACACATCAGCGTCTGATCTGTCATTTGTGGGTTAAAGAATCCCATCTGGAAGAACTGCAGCGCCATTTCATTTTGGGATACTTTCGTGTAAACATTCTTCTTCTGTGCTGATACCTTGATATCAAACACAGGAAGTCTGTAGCCTAATTCCACACCAAACGCATTGCCTTGGTTCTTCGGCAGAATTCCAGCATTGGAATAGCTTTCAAACTTCTGCATTCCATACTCACCAACAATGCGAAACTGTCTGGGCAGGTTGTAGAATTGCCGGATCAACTCAATACACAAGTCAACAATCTGTGTATAGGCTCTGTAGGAAGCCTGTGTGCTGTCCTTGCTGCCCTTGCCGCTGGCCTCCTGCAATGCCGCAATCGCAGAAGCAGCTGTTACACCGGAGCTGACATTACCTGTGCTTGTCTCCGTGTTGCCGCTGGTCTCTCTCAGCTCCTGAATGGTCCTGTCAAGCACCTGTATGTAATTGCCATCCAGCGTATCATGCTCAATTCTTCTTAAAGCATTTTCATCAATATTGCCGGTCACATCCACAAGAGGCTGGCTCAGATCCAAGAACTGCTCTGCATTTACTCCACCGTCCTGTCTGCGGAAATACCTGGGAATCGCGCCAACCATTGCATTCTTTACAAAGCTGGTGTTCAGAAGGTCAATCACCATCTGGGGATTGCGGCAGATATCCACATAGCCATAACCGCATGGGCTGCCCTCAATGGGATATAAAGCGTCAAATACATAAGGATATTTCCCATGGTCATACAGGCCACTTATCGCCATAGGAGGCTTTACCTGCTTTGTTACCTCATCCACAACCGGCTGCATGTCATTTTCAGTGGCGTACAGCACCTGATCTCCCACGAACTTACAGTATTGCAGGGTCTTTTTCCCATTCACAAACTTGTGGTAGTAGACCTCAATAACCGTATGCTTGTTCTCCGTGTCCACATGATCGTCATACAGGAACTTTGTGCTCATAAAGGATTTGCCTTTCAGCTTCCCTTCCAGCTGGGGATAGCGCTGCTCCAGCACATCCTTGTCGCAAAGCTCAGTGTGGAACAGATACCGGCTTTTCTGAATATCCGTAACACCCGGCTCCCAGTAGATATTTAACAGGTTCACCCGATCTACAGAGATATCACCCAGTCCATTGAGCTTACCCTTGTCCCATACCACCTTGTAAACACCGGTACCGGTCTTCAGCTTCTGCCACATGTTATCGGAATAGGTAGCCTCAAACGCATTCTGTTCCAGCACACAGGGCACAATAGCAGACAGTTTCTGCGCTTCTCCCTTGTCCATTTCCTCTCTGGGCAGGATGTTAGGCTCAGGGTATGCCTCCATAGCGTCAGCGTGCTTGCTGACAATTACGTTATGCAGCCAGCCGGAAGTAGCCGTAAAGCCTCCGTCAGCGCCAATACTCGTCACCTTCTGTTCCTCAGTGGTATTGCGCAGCTTCCACCAGTTTTCAGAGGCAAGAATCCTGTTTTCTGTCTGGCTTTTACCTGCCTTGTACTTTTCCAGTACCTGCATAAACTTTTTCAGCTGCTCTGTTCCAATAGGCTGCACTTTGCCGGTGTTCATGGCCTCAGGTGCTGCCGGTTCCTTTGTTTTGATTTCATCCATATTGGTATCCTCCTATCAAATAAAGCGCCTTGTGCGCTGTGTGTCCGTGAATTGATTCAGCGGGTCAGATACAATGGTCTTAGGCTCCACCGGCACAATAGGCGATATAGGCCGTGACATGCACATATACCGCACTTCATCTGGGCAGTGGTCTTCAAGCTTCGTGCCCAGATCTTCCGGGTGGGTCTCTGAATACATCATCAGCGGCATTGTCCTGATAAATGCCTTGCAGTTATTGAATACATACATTCTGGCGTACCCATTTTCATCAAATTGCAGCCGGTAATGGACCTGCATCCAGCCGGGAATACGGTTATTGTCCCCGGGAGTGAAGTAAATGCCATACCTTGCCGCAGTCTCTGCAATGCTTTCGCCTCTGCTCTGGTCCCAAATGGCCGGGTCTGCCACGCTGTCCACGATCTTCCTGCCTTTCAGCCATGGGTGCTGCCGTTCAAACTCGCTGATCCTCTTAAACTGCTCGTCCGGGGACCACTTCACGCCTTCGTCCGGTGTCTGGGTACATCCATACATTTCCATAATCCGGTACAGTACCCCATCATAGTCCACCGCCCAGTACCCCAGGGAGAATGGCTTATTGTAGCCAAAGTCATAACTACGCATGATGTTCCAGCCTCGCTTCTCACCCACATTCAGATCAAATGGTTCTATTACATGGGTCCAGCGGAGCTGCTGCACCGCTTCTTCCGGCGTGATACCGGCTGCAGTACACTTCTGAATGTCCGGCGTTGTGCGAAAATCCTCAAAAAACTGGCCCTCAAAGATATCCCACCGGCCATATAGCCACGCCTCCCGCAGCTTTGGTGGTAGTGCTTCCAATTGCTTGATATAGTCCGGCTGGCTGGCCATAAGCGCCTTGTTATCCGTCACCAGGGATTGAATAAAGGTATAGTCTGCCGGGTCTTCTCCGTCCTCGTAGGTCTTGTCAATGAACAGTCGCTTAAAATAGCCATGACTGACACCACCAGGGTTACAGGTGTAGTAGATTCGCTTTGGGAAGTCATTGACACCACGCAAGCAGGCTGTGATCTTCTTGATCCATTCCTCTTTCAGCTGGGTAGCCTCGTCCAGAAAGATAACGTCAAACTCAGCGCCCTGGTATTGGTCCAGGTCTTTGTCATTGTTGCAGTAGCCAAACTTAATGGTAGCACCGTTGAAGAAGGTGAATACCTTTTTGGATTCGTTGTACCGGGCAATACCGTGCAGTTCTGTCTGCAAAAAAGTAATGTGGTTATTCACCAGCTCCGGGAATGTCCGGCGCACGATCAGGATCTTTATGCCTTGCTTGTTTGGATTGGGCCTGCCATAGCGCAAGCCAAGTCTCTTTGCTTTATCGCGTACAACCCAACTCTTTCCTCCACCACGGGCACCGCCGAACCCCACATGCTTTGTCTTAGCTGACAAGAATTGCTTCTGTTTCTCATTTGGCGGCTGCAGGATAAGCTGTATCTTACTCATTCCACGCCTCCTCACCGGCCATAAAGACAACCTCAACCTCATTCAGATCATTATTGTCCTTATCTGCCTGCTTTCTCAGGTTGGCAATACGTGCCTCCTGCTCTTGTTTATCCAGCTCAGACCGCAGCATCTTGACCTCTTTAATGTCCTTCAGCGAAGAAGCAATATACTTCAGGCCCTGTCTGTCAACAATACTCTTCACTTCCAGCAGATTCTCTTCTTCGTGCACAACCTCTCTGGTAGGCTTGTCCGGCCGCATGGTGTTGTCGTATTCGATGACCTTGGTCTTGTCGGTGTGCTTGGCCAGCTGTAAGTCCAGCTCTGTAATAGCCTGCTCCAGCTTCTCCAGCAGCTTGTCTGCCAGAGCATCTATCCGGGCCATCTTGTCAGCCTGCTTGTTACTGATCTTGCCCAGGGTTTTTGTGAGGGTTTTGTCCCGGTGCTGTGAGCGCAGTTCCACCCACTTTTCGTTCTTTCCTCTTTCAGAAATCACCTTATAGTGGATGCCATATTTCTGGGCCAACTTACGGTAGCTGGTATCCGTGGTGATGTATTCTGTTTTAATAGCCTGCCAGTCTGCCATAAGCCTCCCCCCATTCATATTTCTGGCTATATCGTACCAAATCCCACCGCCGTTTCTCTATTCTTCCACAGCCTTATTGACCGAATCTAACCCGTGTGTTATAATTAAGACAGTAAAAGAAAGGAGGCCACCCATGATAAAAGTTCAGTACATCGCTATCTCCAACACCGGCGAACACCACACTATTTACGCAATCGACCTGAAAGAGGCAATTAAAATCTTCCGTTCCCACAACATCCACGGTAAATGCAAGCAGATCGGAACTGATCTCTGGAACAAAATCTGAAAGGACGATAAACAATGACAGAAAACAAGACCAGCGAATCGCAGCTTCGTGCAGTGCGAAAGTACAAAGAGAAAGTAAACCGCATCACTATCGACTTCCACCCATCCGAAAAAGAAATGTGGGAGCACCTCCAATCGCAACCCAAGAAAGCAACTTACATCAAAAATCTCATTCGAAAGAGTATGAAAGGAGAATAATATGACTGTTCAGGAGTTAATCGAAGCATTGCTGCAATATCCCAGGGATTATGATATCTTCCTATTCGGTGATGAATTCCGCGGTATAGAACTCAGTTCCATCGAGGTCGACAATGTATCAGGGACCGTGAATCTTTTTGCTGAATAAAACAAAGGAGGGAGGCAAACAGCCTCCCCCATTTTTACAGTTTAATGCCCTCAATCTCCGCTCTGACCTCCAAGCAGCCCAGGTAGTACCCCATGGCACTCTTCTGTTCTTTCAGCAGACCCAGGCTGCAGTTAGGCGTAAAGTCCAAAGTACCGGCCTCATACTTGACGCACATCCGGTGCAGTTTCTCATAGCGGATCTTCGTCTGGTAGTATTCCGCTTTGAACCGCTCCTTGTAGTCAGGGCTGTTCATCATTTCAATTGTGTCTTTCAGTTCCATAATAATTTCCTCCTAAGTTTATTTCACAAGCCGCACATCGGTACCAATATCGGTGAACCGGAACGTTGTTTTGCGCCTTCCCATTCAGCCATGAACCATCCGCGCTTGTGGTTGATGTATGTGACCACGCCGGTGACCATCTTCCGGATCTCACCCACACCCATGTAAGTCATATCCTTAAACGGATCATACCGAACCTTCTGTCCAATTTGGATCACAGTGCATCACCTTACCGAATCACGACCACAGTGCCGTTATCAATCAGATCCTGCAGCTTTTCCTCAAAGTAAGCGGCCACATTCCGGGTAGCTTCCAGCTTCCACACACCGCCATCCGCCTGATAGAATCCGATCTCACCCCGCTCATTGATACGGAGAAGGAATTCACTGGCAGGCTGTGCAACCTCAATAAACGTCCGGAAGGGCTGCAGTGTCACTCTGGGCTTGACCGTCACCATGGAATTCAGCGCAATGCCGCTCTTGGCCTCGATCTTCTGGGTCACACCGTTGTCGGTGGAAGTCACCTTGCTTTCATTGCTGATACTGGAAAGCAGCTGCAGCAGATAGTCAGTGCCATCATTGGGGATGTACAGGCTCCGCAGCTCAATGACCGCCTTTTCATAGTCCATGAATCTGTCCGTGGTGACAACCGGCGTGTCGGCAGCGCACTTATACAGATACAGCCGGTCCTCGTCGCTGTCCAGGGAGGTAAACACAGAAACATTTCTGTAATCCTTCACCTGGATAAAGATCTGCAGGCCCACATGCTCAGCCTCGTTGCGTACCATCTTGCACACACTGTCAAGGCCGGTCAGCTCAATGCACTTGGGCATAGGCTTTTTGTCCTGAACGAATACCAGTTCTTGGTTGGAATATACGGAACCTTCAATTTCAACAGTGGTGGGAGCTGCCATCCGCTCGATTTTTTCGATAGCTTCTTTTAACATAATATTTCCTCCTTAGTTTTGTGCTGCGATTTTTAAGATTTTGGGTGCTTCCTGTTCATCACCGGTCATGCTGAGCTGGCCCGGAACCTGCGGAATAATTTCTGCCAACATCATTTCACCGTTTTTATCGGCAGTGATCACCATGGATGTGCCAATGGGGGTGGCTGGTGCCAGCGTGGATTTTGCAGAGGCTTCCACCTTAACCACTCTCCGATCATCATCGGTGGTCATTACAATGTTCAGCGTAACCTTGCGCTTAGCTTTTGCCTCCGTGTTCATGTCCAGAAGGTTGTCCACTACCCGGGTAACCTCATAATCGACCCGCTCCTGGATTGCGCCCTTTGCCATCTGCAAAAGGCTACTTCTTGCATCGTTTTCCATAGTTTTTCCTCCTTTATTTTATTACACGATCCACACGCTCTTACCGATATCGGTGAAGCGGAAAGTGTTTTTCATAGATTCGTGTTCAACCATAAACCATCCTCGCTTATAGTTGATATAGGTGACAGTTCCGGTAACGATCTGCCGGATCTCGCCCACACCCATGTAAGTCATATCCTTAAACGGATCATATCTGACCTTTTGGCCTATCTCTATCATTCCGATTCCTCCGGTGGCTTTTCTGTTTCTTGCAATATTCTGTTTCGTATTTGTCGCAATCCTCTTTCCAAATATGAATATCAAACATTCTTGCAAGAGTAATGCGATACGGGCAATCTTTGCAATTACAATCCACAGCTATTCTCCTTTGGCTGTTCCTGGGCATTCTCTTTGCCCTTCACATTCCACAGCGGACAGTTATCCTTGTCCACGCCGTTGCACTCAAACCAACGGTTGCAGGTTTCGCACTTATCATCATCCATTGTCATTTCACCTCCAAATGCTCGTATAGTTCATCTGCCTGTATATCTTGCTCAGTCTTGCTTCCTTCTCTTATCAACTCGTCCAGTTCTTCTTCCCATAACAAGGAGCGAACATCTTTTAGTCCATTATTGATAAGGCGTATCACAACCATACTTACGAAAATAATAATGCCAGCGTTCTCAATCTTTGGATCTTCTGAGCCAAAGGCCCTTAGCAATGCCCATATCAAAATGAACAAACCCAAGCAACCAAGTCCAGACAGGATCGCAGATAAGACTCTCTCTGCTAATTCAAGAAGCCTTTTTGTCATCGTCTACCTTCTTTCTCAGCCAATCAGTCGCAAAAATCAAAGCCACTGATTCCAGAAGTAGAATTGATGCAACACCGTACAGATATGAAAATAAATCAAGCATATCCATCATATTTTCCTCCCATGCCTTCTCTCAGCCTTAACAACCTTGTCTGTTCTTTGCAGATAAATACCATTTTTAACACTGCGCCGTTGATCGTCCTTTTCTTTCTCAGCTTCATGTTTTTTTCCTTTCAGCCAAATAATCCGGGCAGTGTCCCCAGCAAGCCTCATGGCGCTTAGGCGGCTTGCAGTCTTTGCAACAATCAATCGACATGGCCTTTCTCCTTATTCCAATTCACCTGGGCATCATGCCTGGCCCTGTTCCCCTTGTCCACGGTATACCCGCAGTCAAAGCACTTCACGCGCCACGCAGCGCCGCCCCTGCCGTTGTAATGCTCATAGGCTACATTTCCACTGCTGCACTTCTTGCACGGTCTCAACCTCCACTGGCTGTCCGGGTCGGCCTTCTTGATCTCAATCACATCATCCAGCATCATTTCTCTACCCCCTCCACCAGCTTATATCTGGCAAAATTAGAAATCCTACCGCGTCTATTCTTGCAAGACAAAGTTTCTGTCTCAATAGCCACACCCTGATTGCGCAGCTCATTGATTCTGGAGGCCAAACGCTTAATGCCGTATTCCTCGTCTGCCTCCTTGGCAGTAATAGAACCATATTTTTTCATATGCATAAGAACCAATTCACGGTCACTTGCCATTTAACATTCCTCCTTATATTTGTTTTCCATCAACATTCTGTAGATCTCACAATTCTTGTAGTGTTGACAGCAAAATGTAAGCAACTGCATGTCATAATCCCTCCGTGTGAGATACAGCAACGCAATACTACTTTTGTCTATAAGACCCTCACAGGTTATCCTCCTCCTGCCATCAGCGTATTTGTAGAAGGGGCATTGTACAAAAGACTGCCTGAACTCATTCGGCATACACAACACCTCCTAATCATCAGCCACCGTCCGCCGAATTGCCTCAAGCTCAGCATTTCCAAAATTACCGGAAGCGCCTCTCGGAACCTGGTCACGCCTTGGAACGGTGCTATCCTCCTGCCACCACTTCAGAATGGTATCATAGTGGTTCTTTACCTTGGCGTCATTCCTCAATATGAAGCTGGATAACTTGTCCACATAGTAGTCAAATGCATCCACACCCAGCTTTTCCAGAAGATCACCAACCTGTCCATCTGACAGAAGCACCACGCCCTTGCCCAACGTCCCTCCTATAAACCTTGCTTCACTCTCTGTCGCCGCCGCCGCTTTCGGTTCCGTTGTAGATGTGGTTGCAGCTGCAGCTGTAGTTGTGGTTGTAGATGTAGTTGTGGATGGGGTTGTGGTTGTAGATGTAGTTGTAGTTGGATACCATTGGTTATCATTGGTCACCATTGATGGCTTTTGATTATCATGGTTGCCATTTGTTTTCAGCCATTCATCAAAGGTGATCTCCGGTTCTCCCTTGCGCTTACGTTCCCGGCAGACGGTAGCATATTGCCGGCGCAGGACTGACATATTATATTCTTCTTCGTCCTTATCAATCTTCGGTTTCACGAATCCCCACGCCAGCGCCAGCATTCCATCAAATTCCGGAGCCGTTCCGCATCGCCCATATTCCAGCATTGCCACCAGTAAGCGTCCCTTGTCGGCATCTGGCAATACCTTTATAGGTTCCAAAATATCAAAATAGAGCATTATCCCAGGTCTTGCCATGCCGTCACACTCCTTTACTTCTTGCAGGCAGTGATTGTAATTCCCTTTGGCACTGCCCTTGCGACCTTGTTCATAAAGTGTCCCTCATGGCTTGTAGCGTCCGAAAGGTGTAGAAGGTGGATCTCCCGGCAAGCTGACAAATCCAGGCTGCGCAGATAATCACACAGGGTGTCGATCTCCATGTGGGAATTGGTGATACGGTAGCGTACCTTTTCCGGCATCTTCTCGCAGCGTTCTAAGATGGCCTTGTCATAGTTGGCCTCAATCGCCAGGATATTCATACCCGGGAACTTATACCGCAGGTTCACCGTGTCAGTAGCAAAGGCCAGCACATCCCCATCCACGCGGGATTTAATTAAGAACCCCAAAGGCTCTTTTGCATCGTGGAAGGTGGTAAACGGTACAATATCGAAGCTGCCAATGTTAAACTGCTCCATATTTTCGATCAGCTGCACCGCATCTGCTTCCAGCGCCTCCGCGGTACCCTCACTCATGTAAACCGTCATTCCACGCTCTATCAGCTCCGCTACCGCCTTGGCATGGTCCTTGTGCTCATGGCTTACCAGGCAACCGGCAAACTCTGAAATAGAAAACCCGGAAAGCTTCTGCAGCTTCTTGTGGGATACGCCGCACTCAAGAAGAATGCGGGTATCATTGTCACTCACGATGTAGGCATTTCCAGCAGAGGAAGACGCTAATGATTCAAATTTCATATCGGACACTCCCCTCCACCCGTATTGTTAACGGGAATATTCTGGGTAAACTGCTGCACCGGAGCTGCCTGTGTCTGTGCTGCCATCTGCTGCAATATCGCCTGATAATTGACCCCGGGAATATTCTGGGGCATTTGAACCGCCGACGGCGCTTGTTGCACACCCTGTACGGCCACAGTCTCCACCGGAAGATGTTCCTTCTGATACTGCGTAGATTTCTTGATTCTCTCTTGCGCCCATTCTGGAAGTGCCTCAAAAGCAGCTTGATCCCAGTTGTCTACATCAAAACGAATCAATTTACTTAAAGGCTGCGGAACATCAATGGGAAGTCCTACGGGAAGCGGTGCAACTCCGTCAATGTTGGAGTATTCGCCGGTCTCGTTCAGAACAACGGTCAAAAGGGCTGCTTTTCCAACATAATCATTGGTATCCTTGTCCAAATATTCATCGTCAGACAGTTCCTTTGCTTCCCATGCACCGATAAACTTACGCAAACCGGATTTCTTTCCCTTTGTTGCGTTAAATGTCTTACCGAGTACGCGCGGTTCCTGCTTGCCGTCAATCTCTACAGTCTGTCCGCAGATTTCAAAACCAAGCATTACCTGATTGTAGTAGTTTTTGGATTTCCCCTCATACTCGCAAAGCTGCTCACCAATACCAATGGAATATACGCAAATTGCCAAATAGGTACCGCCGGGTATCGGAGGCAAAGTAGGTTTTACATTATTACGAATTTTCATAATTCACTCTCAGCTCCTTATCATTTTCAGATACAACCAGTCGTATGATCTGGCTGCCGCAGGTTTCCAGTCTTGTCACACTCTCTGCATTGTCCACGAACAGCGGTACCCGCACACCGTAGGCCATGGAAAGCGTATTGATAATGTCAATGCCAAGGTTGATCTTCATACCGTTGTTCAAATTTTCATATGCAATGCCATCATAAACAACATCGCACCGGTCCTCTATGCCGCCGTTTGCCTGTTCACGGAACAAACGGAAACGGGCAATACGAAAAAGTCCGTTAATGCTTTCCTCCACAAACTGAGCCTTATAGTGAACGTACACATCTATCAGCCACAGCATTTTTTCAATCGCTTCCAGTGCTGCTGCCGCCGTTTTGGCATCCTCACGCAACTGTTCCACTCTCTGACGGGAGTATTCCAGCAGACTTTCCTTACTGATAA
The DNA here is from genome assembly GCA_045659965.1 of Faecousia sp. GTDB lineage: Bacteria > Bacillota > Clostridia > Oscillospirales > Oscillospiraceae > Faecousia. Next base: position 33,181 of record JAZRCU010000160.1, on the reverse strand, counting down.
TGGCCTGCTGATCGTGCATAGCCTTCTGAACCTCAATTTTTTCATCCCGCAGCTTCTCCAAAACATCGGCTGCAGCGGTGGTCATGTCTGCCAGCTCCCCGTTAAGGGTCTGAATCTTGGCGCGGATGGAATGTGCATTTTCTGCATAATGCTCCATGTCCTTAGGTTCCACCTTTTCAAGCTCCGCTGCTGCAATCTGCCCCCGGATCTCCGCAATTTCTGCCTCCATCTGGGTCACTTCTCCCATGCCGGTAGTGAACCGGTCCTCTGCCTGGGCCTTGGCTGCTTTGTTGGCATTGGCTGTCTGCTCAATTTCCTGCAGGCGGTTCTTTTTCTGTGTCTCAAAAGCTGTCATAGCCTGCTGCAGCTTCTCTGCCGGGAGGGTCTGACCGCATGTAGCGCAGGTGCCACCGGTGAAAGTCTCGTTGTTAATGGCAAACCAGCGCTTTCTGGCGTCCGCTATCTGCTGATCCAACGAACTGATATAGGTACTTTCATTTTCGATAGTACGCTTTTTGCCGTTCAGCTGGGTCTGCAGGGAAGTAAGACGAATGTTCAGACTATGTACATTCACACTGCCAGCGTTCTGGCTATCCCGGTATGCCTTGTTCTCCATATCCAATCTGGAAAGCTCCAACTGTGCTTCCCGGATCTCCATGCGCTTCTGATCTGCTGCGCTGTCATGTTCCAGTGCCACGATCTGCTCAGATAACCCGTTCATGGTAGCCTGCAGCGCTTCCACCTGCGCCTTAGCACCTGCAAAGTCTAAGCCTTGGATATCATCAATGGTTTTCTGGCACTCGCTGATTCTGGCGGGAACCTCCGTCTTTGCCCCGTCAAACTTCCTCTTTTCAGCAAGCAACTTCTTTTTGTAGTCCTCTAAGCTTAGGCGTCCCATGCTCTCCACCAGAGGCGCAAACTGCGCATTGGTTGCCAAGATCTCGCTATCCTCCATCACCCCGGCCACCTTGAACAGCACCGCCCGTCTTTCTTGCCATGAAATATCATTGGAAAAATAGGTGGTGTTGGTAAGCAATCTAAATGTGTCCTCGTCTACAAGCTCACTCACCTTATCCTTGAAGGCATTGCTTTTCACCGGAACTCCGTTAACGCTGTACTCACTGGTGTTTCCGGTAAAAACTGCCTCACTGGAACCACGCCGGGTCTCCCACTTCTCCCGGTAAGTACGAAGTAGTGTCAGCTTTTCACCATTTACTTCCAACACAACCTCAACAGAAGTCAGCGCGTTGTGGTCGATCACATTGCCGTCACTGTCCAAAGGCTTTACTTCAAAATTTTTATCTCCAATACCATTGGAATTCTTGGAAAACAGCAACCACATAAATGCATCGTATACCGTTGTTTTGCCAACTGCATTGTCTCCGGAAATTTCCGCATTTCTTCCGTTAAAATCCAGTTTTAAATGCCGAAAACACTTAAAATTTTCAATTTCTAAACTAATGAGTTTAATTTCTTTCATATTATTTACTCCTTGAATCAGATCTGTTGTGCCGTTGTACTTTCATATCGACCCATCGGCAGTTATCGGGGCTGTACCCCTTGTCATTGTCTACGCGGTCTATCGTGCATTGGCCCTTAGGTGCATTCTCGTCATAACCATTTGCTATGGCCCAATCGTAAAATGCTTGGAAATTGTGCAGCCATTCTTCGCAGACGGTAATTCCTCTCCCTCCGTATCGTTTATAAGCGCAATGGTTAGGGTTATAGCACCTATTTTTCATGCCCTTCCACACCGAATAAAGCCTGCTTTGTTCTTTTCCGTGTGTAGTGTTGAACGCGCTAAAGCCTTCTATATGTAGGCACCCACAACTCTTTGTTACGCCCCTTCTTAACGAATTACCTTCAATAACACGCTCGTTTCCACAGTCACATCGACATTTCCACTGAGGTTTTCCGTGCATGTTATTTTCTGTCCGTTCCAATACAACCAGCCGCCCAAACCGTTGACCAGTCAAATCTTTCAAAGCAGACATTGATTTTTCAACCTTCCTGTGCTACAATGCACATGTCAAAATTTTCCTTAGCCGCTTTCCGGTCTCGCACACCGGGAGGCGGTTTTTCTTTTACCTGCGCCCCATTTCATAGACCTTGCCGAAGCCATACGCAGCAATTAGGGCAAGCACCGCGGCTACAGAACCCAGAGTCCACGCCAGCCAGTCAATACCGCCGGTCCCTACATAGTAGGCTACTACACCAGACGCCAATGCTCCGCAGGCATACCGGCAGGCCTCAACCTCTACACGGCTCTTTCTGCGCACTTCGTTCTTCTGGTGGAACTGGCACAGTAGCATTTCCTTCTGGGCTCTGCGCTGATTCTCCTGGGCAATACGCGCATCCGCAGTTTCCATTCGTTTGGGATCGTTCACAATGTCGTCCCACTCCCAGTTGCTCATAGGTACACTTTTGATTTCACTCATAATGTTTCTCCTTTCAAATTTCGCCACGCATTACCTTTATGAATGGCTCTTTTGGTATTCTTACTCTTGTCCCCATCCGGATTACCGGGAAAGGAAACGGATTATTACCGTCCCTGGTAGCTACATTGATGGTGTAGGCGCAGCAACCAAGATATTTGCAGACGTCCGTAGGCACCAACATATCTTTCTCCAACGCAGCTATGCGCTCCAGCTCCTTGCTCTTTTCAGAAGTCATCCTCCACAACCTCCTCGCACATGCCGTTCAGCACTTCCATAGTGATGCCGGATTCCTCCAGGGCCTTGCCCTTCTTCTCCAGCTGACGCAGACTGTAAAGGTACATCCGGCGGCGCTCCCTTACCCTCCGTTCCCGGTTGGCCAGCTTCACATAATGGGATTCCTGCAGGCGGGCAATCTCCTGTTCCACCTGCATATCGCTCAAACTTTCTCTTGCCATTGTTTCCTCCTTTTCGGTAACTTATCGGGTTACTTCTTCTGCAAAAAAAATTTCCATAGGGTTCTCGATTTCAAGATCCTTGACTATAGCCTCGATCTCATCACTGTCAAAAACACCAGCTTTCATTTTGGCATAGAATGTTTTCGGAGTTTTCCTGATCACTTTTGCCATATCCTGACCACTTCGGCATTTTTCAGCCATTCTCCCCCTCAGCTTATTCACATCAATCATAGCAAATTCTCCTTTCGTCATAGTAACTTGCTGGGTTACTTGTATGTTACAATAAATTTTGTCGCTTGTCAAGTCATTTTTTTCTTGCAAAGTAACTTTTCTGTGCTATAATGAGGGCAGGAGGTGAGCCCAATGACAATCGGACAAAGAATCAAAGCGGCCAGAGAACGCAGGGACATGACCCTTGACGAGGTGGCACAGCGCTGCAACACGACAAAACAAACTATTTTCAAATATGAAAATGAGATCGTGACAAATATCCCTTATGACAAAATCGTTCTCCTATCAAACGCTCTCGATGTAAGTCCTTCCTATCTGTTCGGATGGGACGAAAAGAAAGACTCCCCCACCGAGCTGCAACTCAGCGAGGGAGAGAAGATCCTGCTTGACCTATTCAGGAAAGTACCTGAATCTGATCAGCAGATGGTTTTGAACATGATTCGTGCTGCTTTAGGTAGCCAAGAATGATGGTGGCTGCCGCCATCAATGCCTGCCCAGGGTTATCGTTTTCACGAATTAGTTTAATTAGTTCCATTTCATTTTCACTCACAATACTCTACCCCTTTCATGATAACGATACCGGATCGAATGTCATACTAAAATCTTATCAGAATTTTTTCGCTATGGCAATATTCCGACAGCATTTGACAGCCTGGGAAATGTTGTCACATTCGAACATCTGTTTGAATAAAGAATAACCCTTTATAAGTCCAATAAAACGGACTGTAGAATGCTATTTTAAGAAGTGTGAGGGTGCCAGTCGCCAAACTATCCACCCCCACACCCGGGATGATGGGCCATTTCTGACCCGAGAAAAGCCTATCATTTCTACCCAAGGTTATCAATCTGCACATCAGATATTTTTGTTATCACATCTATTTCATTTGTTATCATATCTGATAATGCAATTATCACATAAGAGGAAATGAGAGGTTTCACTATGCCTTTTTCACCTGAAACACTGGAAGAGAAGCCCTATAACATTTGCATAAGCTGTCCCAAGATCGGTCAGACCTGTGACGGTCCTAATTTTTTAGCCATGTCCGTAGAGCGGTGGTGTGAATGGTGCCACCTTCGCCGGGATCATTTGAAGTGGAAGAATCAAACCATTGCAGATAAGGCCGGTGTGTCCAAGATTTCCATTGACCGAATTATATCCGGTGATGTGAAAGACCTGCGTATCTCCACTATGCAGGCAGTCACAAGAGCATTGCTGAATGGTTCTTGGGGTCAATCTCCTTGTGCCTTGGTTGCTGAGACCGAGAAGGAGATCCGTGTAGATAACCCTGTCATCGTTGCCCAATGCCAGCACTTGCAGAACACCTTAGATACAATATCCGAAGAATTCAAACGAGAGATGGAACATGTACGTGAGGAAGATCAAAAGAAGATTTCGTTCCTTATGGATCAGGTTGCCATCAAGGATAAGCAAATCGAGTGGATGCACTCACTTATCACAGAAAAGCGCAGTAATCAACTTTAATTCAGATAGAAGGGAGCTGAGCCATGCTCTGTAAAAAATGCAAACAAGAAATACCCGATGAATCAAAGTTTTGCAATCTCTGCGGTGCTAAGCAGATCCGGGAGCGGTCAGCTAAGACACGCGGCCACGGCGATGGAACCGTTTATAAAGATACCAACGGCAAGTGGATTGCTGAGTATACAATTGGCTGGGATACGGACGAAAACGGAAAGCTCACCCGCCGAAAACGCAAAAAAAGAGGCTTCCCCACCAAGAAGGAAGCCATAGCCTATATCCCTCAGCTGAAGCAGGATCTTCCGCAGCAGGATATGAATGTGAAGTTTAAGGACCTGTATAAAAAGTGGCTGGACGGGCATACAGAAAAGGTTACTCAGTCTACCATTAACTGCTATAAATCAGCCTATAAATACTTCTCCCCTCTGTATTATGTGGAGATAGCCAAAATCCGCACAGAACACATGCAGAAATGCATTGACGGGTGTCCCCATGGCAAACGAACCAAGGAGAATATGAAGGCCCTGGGAACCTCCCTATGGCGCTATGCAATGCAGCTGGATATTGTGGACCGTAACTATGCGGAGTATATATACATTCACAAGGAAGAACAGGCTGAAAAGATTGCTTTCTCCAAAGCGCAGCTGGATACCATGTGGGCGAATGTAGACCGGGTACCGAATATCAAATATGTTCTTGTTCTCTGCTACACCGGTATGCGCCTTAGTGAAATGCTGGGCGCCATGACAGAAAACTATGACCCCGCAGAAGGATTCTTTGTCACCGGTGTAAAAACAGATGCCGGCAAGAACCGTGTTATCACCATATCCCCAAAGATCAGACCTTTCTTTGCTGACTTCGGCCAGAAGAAGCACCTGTTTACAGACCTGTCCGCAAAGAAATTCAGAAGCGATATCTATTATCCGGCTCTGCAGGCACTGGATCTGGATGCATTGGACAATGAAGGAGACCACATCTACACACCACACTGCTGCCGCCACACGTTTGCTACCCTTATGAAAAACGTGAATGCACCTGCCACCGATAAGCAGAAGCTGATCGGCCATGCTAAGTTTGAAATGACAGCACATTATACCCATACCGACCTTGAATCGCTAAAGAAAATCACCGATAATCTATAGTTTTTGAGTGGCAAAAAACTAAGTCACTCAAAAATTATTAATTTCCTATGACCACCAAATGACCACCATACACCCAAAAAAGTGAGTAATACCAACAACTTTTCGTTGTATGGCATTCAAGAGGTCAGCGGTTCGATCCCGCTTATCTCCACCAGAAAGTTCCGTAAAGCCTTGATTTTACAGGGTTTGCGGAACTTTTCTTTTTGATTTCTTTTCTAAAATTTTGAGTAATTTTCTCCTATGACCACCAGAATGACCCCCAACATATTAAAAAGGAGCATCCTTTTGGATGCCCCTTTTTTCTATTTGTCAGCCTTTTTCTCCGCTTGGGTGCCAAAGTAGAATGCGATTACCGTGGATACCACGATCATCACATTATCCGGGGTAATGTTACCTCTGAGACTCAAAACCGCAAAGATAGCAATAACCACCAGGGTAACAATGGTCTTGACCTTAACCAAGGCCGCAAGGTTTTTCAAGATTTCCATAGTCTTGTCCTCCTTATGTAGTATGTTTGTGATATTGTTCCAGATCCTCGATCCGGTGATTGATAACTTTGATCTGCTCCTCCACCACAGGCATACGCTGGGCGAAGTTATTATGTGTTCTGACTTCCCGGGTCAGCTCTGTAATTTTGGTATCGGTCACGGCCTGTGAAACCTTCATAGCGGTCTCGTTCTTCCGGGCAGTGACCAGGCAGGTAACCACCACACCTGCTAACGAAAGCCCACCTGTAATCAGGGCAACGATAATAGCTTCACTCATGGTCATACCTCAATCAGGCTGCGCATGGTCTTTTCGTCAGCGATACCATTCACGGTAAGATTCTTTGCTTTCTGGTACAGTTTGACTGCCCCCTCGGTGTTTGGACCAAATTTGCCGTCCGGGGTATGCATATCACCGTTGTAACCACGACCCTTCAACAGGATCTGCAAAGCGCGAACATCCTCACCGGCACATCCTCTGCTCATCACTCTCATGCTGAGTATGTACTTTGTAGGTTCGGTAGTAGCAGCCTTTTCAGCATCGCACTCCGGCACAGTCGCCTTTTCTTCCAGCTTCAGGTATTCTGCTACGGCCTTAGCATAGGCAATACCCAGCTTTTTCAGCTCATGTTCCTCGTCCCAGTCCTGGATATCTTCGCGGTTGTCCACGAAAGCACCCTCATTCAGAATGGCAGTCATATTCGTGTTCTTCAGCACATATAAGCTGGGACGGATCTTTACACCGGGAGCAGCACCATAAAGCCGCAGATTCTGGCCAACTGCCTTAACGTGCTTGGCAAAAATCTTGCCCAGATCAACACGTTTTTCAGAGTACACGAATGTCTCAAAGCCATCACCACCGCCAGCGTTGAAATGATTGGATACGAACAGGTCAGCACCCCAGTTGTTTGCATCCTTGCATACAGCGGCTAAACTGTCATTGGAATAGATGCGAGTTTCACAATCATAGTGTTCCAGAAGGTATTCATTCATGTACTTAGAAACAGATACGTTTAGGTCACGCTCTTTTGCGTAACCTACCGCACCGGAATCTTTGTTCGAATGTCCAGGGTTAATATAAATTTTCTTCGCCATAGATTCTCACTCCTTTTGTGTAGCACCACCCCGTAGGATGGTGCTTTGTTTTACTGTTAGGTTCGCTTCCACCAATATGTGTTATACGTTGATTTCAGATATGTCGCTGCCGTGGATTTGTTTGCCAAGCTGGTAGAAGATATCGTTGTACCACTTGTTGCTGTGTCTGATTCAAAATAATTCCATCCGTTTGTAACCTCGAATGTTGCGGATGTCAAGCCAGTATTGTAGAACGAATTTTGACCAATTCTTGTGACACCATCTGGAATGACGATGTTTTTCAAACTGGAACAAGCTCCAAATGTCCAATCGTTTATGTTGCTAACACTGTCAGGGATGACAACATTCTGTAGTTTACTACATTTATAGAACATAGCGAAACCAGTGGATGTAACACCTTCCCCTAATTCTGCGCTCAGTAGGTTGGTACACTCCCGGAATACATAATTACTAATACTACGTACACTGCTGGGTATGGTTACATTTTTCAGATTGGTACACCCCTGGAACGCATAACTACCAATATTTGTAACACTTTCTGATATAACTACGCTTTGCATATTGGTACACCCCTGGAACGCATAACTACCAATATTTGTAACCCCAATTTCGATTGTTGCTGATTTAATAACGCTTGCATAGCTATACCAAGGTTGTGCAGATTCGCTTGGGTAATTTGACATTGGACCTTCACCATAGATATCAAATGTGTAATCTTCACGAAGTTTCCAATATACGGAACCACCGCAAGTGCCAGAAGCCAATATTGCAGTTTGTTCAAACACTGCATACACAATTTTATCTTCCGTTATAGATTTCAGCGCATTTATATCTACATTGCCACCTAACGTGTCAGACCAACCCAAAAACGCACCGTAATCATACTGAGGAGTATTTGCTGGCTGTTTTGGTTTCTCAAATATCCCTCTTTCAATAGGATCAGCGCAATCATCACCAACAGCCACAGCTTTTTTGCCGTGTTCCTCAGTACCATCATAGGACATAAATGTGACATAGCGCAGATCGGGAGAAGTACCAGACCCAGCCACCTCAACCGTGACACTACCCAAGCCATCGTATCCGCTATCTGCGGTATAGGTGCCGTTTTCTGTGATCGTCTTATCCTGCAAATTGATTTCCTGTGCAACCCTTTCCCAAATACCCACTGTATGGGATTCCTTATTATCCGTTGAAAACAACTGCGTGTTGTTACCGGTCTTGTTATGAGTAATCAAAAACTGTTCGTTGTTTCCGGGCAGACCAGCACCCAAACTGGAAGCATTACCGATAGCCACGATTTGCAAGTCTTGATAAATAGGAAGTTCGAACGCAACGCACTCCCGATCTTCACCATCCCAATGCACACGATATGTCTTGCCAGCTTCCAGTGTAAATGTAGCAGGATAAACATAGCCAGGGGAAAATGCTCCAAAATTAGAATCCAATGCAAAGCCGTTGACTTCTGCCTTTTGGAGAATGTTCTTCCAAGTTGGGTCAACATTCACCGTCACAGGACTATACCCATCCACACCATCCGGGGCAGTGTATGTGCCGTTTTCCGTTACTTCCAAAGGCTGTACAACAGCCGGGATATCGGGAACTTGAACGGAAACGGAACTAAAACCATCCGTTCCGGCAGAAGGTGTATAATTGCCGTTCTCTGTGGCTTCCAGCGATTCAAGAACCGGGGCAGCACTGACTTCAATCGAATTGATCTTAGCTGCATAACTGCGGAATGTGTCCGTATCTGCAACGGTCTGTCCCTTTGCTTCAATCGCTTCACGGATCAATCCTTTGGTTTCGGCAAGGTATTCCAGTTTTGTATTTGTTTTAATTTCCATCTTCCTTCACTCCTTCCCGATTACACTGTTTCACTGTTTTCGAAATCATACTCATGTTCAGCAAGCATTTTTGCTGCAAAGGTGTTGTCTTGCAGTTGTTCTGGCTCAATTTCCTTGTAAATTGAGCTAAATTTTTCAGCATATGTCCAGCCTGTTTTCCTTTCAAAGTTTGCGCTCTCTAATGGGTTCCCATAGAACGCTCCATACCTTATACGCTTCATAACATCTGGAATTGTAATGTTGGTAATGGAACAATTGTGGAAGCTATTATCAGATATAAGCCTTAACTTAGACGGTAACGTGATGCTTGTTAATGATTTGCAGTTTTCAAATACTCTCATTGCAGTAGCCAATAAATTTTCACTAAATGTTACACTACAAAGATTGGTACAGTTGTAGAACCAACCATGTCCAAGGTAGTTACAATTAAGTACAGCAGCAGTAATCAATTCACGATATCCCCACCATGGCGGACATTCACCACCGGTAAGGTATGGTGCATAATGCGCGATATTGTACGTTTCATAATTAGCATCGATTGTAATAACATAATCTGGATCAATCGACCAGTATGTTTTATTTCCATATTCCGGATGCACAATAGTACCTTTAGCAACAGTGACCTTCTCTTCCTTAAAGACAGCGTAAACTGTGCGGTCGCTTCTTACATCAAGCAATGCACCGTCATCCGCAGAACTGCTGCTTTCATCTGCGTTCCAGCCGATGTATTCATAGAATATGTATTTCGTGCCGGGGATTGTAGGCGTTTCGATCATGCCACTAACAACAGGGTCTTCACAATCGTAACGCTCATAAACAGGAACTTTGATAAGTTCTACGCCATTGCACATAAATGTAATGTGAAAAAGCCGTTCACCGATAATTTCACCATTTATCTTGTCAAGGGCTTTGTTGATTTCATTGCCGTCATCTTCTACATCACCCATCAAAGAAACGATTTCTTCAACTCTGCTTGGAAAAGAAGAAGGTTTCATCTTTCCCACATCGCCCAAGCCTTTGCGAATACTTGCAGCAATGTTTCCAAACAGTTCACCTAAAGGATTCGCCATCAGTATTCACCCTCCAATGCAGAATTGATATATTCGTCAATGTAAGTCTTGACCGCAGAATCAGCAAGAGAAACCTTTTCAAACTTGCCGTTCACCACTTGCAGGATCTTATCGTTATCCTCAGTTGTCACCGTAGGCAGTGCGTTGTTCTGCAAGGTTGTAATGTTCTGCTGGATACCACCCATTACTTCAAGTGCTTGCGTCATTGCAGCAGTGATCGTCTTGTTCATCACTGGATTTTTGGATTCAGAATCGAAGTTCTCGTCAACTTCAACGCTAAATTCATTCAGCCTTTTACCATCGGGCATCAGCACATCTTCTGCATCCACAGCCGGGAAGTTTCCAACAGGCTTGATTTTCTGCATAATATTTAATGCCATAATTTCGCCCCCTTCTTACTTTACAACCGTGACAGAGAATGTACCGACAGTGATTTCGCTGTTCTGCCAGACATTGTAAGGTTCTGTATGCTCGGATTGGTTCTTATGATTGAAATTGTTCTTCACCTTATCCCATGTGTAGTCCAAACCACCACTTGTAAACTTTGTGGGTTCGCCATAGCTGACGGGAGCGGCAAAGGTAAGTTTCTGTCCCTCGGCAGCGGTCATCTTAAATGTGCCAGCAATACCGCTTTGAAGTCTTCTGCCCATGCTGTTAATAGCATCGCTGTCGATAGTGGCATTTGCATCAAGCGCACCGTAGTACACACCATTTAGGAAGCTGATGGTTGTACTTTCAGCATCCTTCTTGCCTTTCTCGTCTATAACTTCCACCACAAACTTTTGGGTTGTGCTGAATTGACCGGGAATCGTCTTGGAACGTGCGGACACATCCAATGTTACACCATCCAAAGTCTGGCTCTTGGGTTCTTTGTTGACTACCCAGCTAATTGTTACGGAACTAACAGAACTACCCTTTTCCTTAGTACCTACGTTGTTGCTGATGCCGGTAATGTCGATAGGGACATACTTCAAATCGGCAATGTCCTGTTGGATCTGTGAAAATCTTTCCTCTAAATAAGCATTGGTATCTGCATTCTGGACAAAGGCCATTCCTGTAGATACATCCAGAATAACCTTTACAACTGCATTTTCCGCAAACAGGTGTGGAATATCGCCCACATTATTTCCGTGTGCATCCGCAAAGACAAATTCCTTGGAGGCATGGTTTACGCCATCTATGTAATACACTTTGAGTCCGGTAACCTGGGAGCAATCTACAGGGGACCGGAAAACCAGCTCTGTGCCGTTTTTGATGGGGTAATTCACATCTACTCTAATATTCATAGTTACCACCTCACTCTACTGTTGCCGCAAGAATTCCAGCGGAAATTTGGCTGTCGATGTACTTCTTAGCATCCATCACATACTCGATATCCATCCATGCACCGGCATCATTGGAAACTGTGGTATTTCCTCGGTATGTGCGCAGGGCAGCATAGGCGGCAATCTCTGCTTCGGACAGAGGCGTTTCGATGGAGGTTGCAAGAGGATACTGAATGGTAATAGGATTCTCAGAAAGCCAACTACGCCAATTGGAAACATTGAAAGCAAGGTCCATTGCATTATGCACATATATATAATTGTTGGAAACACCAAGCCATATACCAAGAACTCTTTCTGTGTCGGCAGTTACTGGTATTTTGTCACAATACCCCATATGGCGAGTACCAATCGCCATATCAGCCGCATTAATAGAATAGCCCTCATAGGTGGAATATGCATATGTACCCCAAGTCTCGTCACTGCTTCCATCAAATACTTTGTTAATAACCCTCTTTACATAAACACCTTTAGCAAAGTCAACCTCATCACAGATCCACTGCTGGCCGTTTGCATCGGTGTAATTACCGCCAGAGGTAACAGGGATACCAGGCAATCCGCTGGGAGTGAATACGGTTAGTGTAGAACCGGTGAAGGGTTCGTAGGCGGTAGGAGTTTCACCAAACTCAATTTGAATGTCTTTGACACTTGCGCCTGTCGAAGAACCATAAATATAGCATTCTCCGAAAGTATCTGGTAACTCCTCAAGTTTCCTTACAACTCCGGGAGTAAGAATACATATCAAAGCACCATCTTTATAAAATCTGATTTGACCGACTGGCGAACTTGGACTTGAATCTGTTCCAGTTTTTGTCATTGATATTACAACCGTTTTTCCTGCGTTTGCTTTTAGAAACTCATATAGAGCTATTGCAGATGCATTACCTACAATGTTATGAACATATGCCGAATCGTCAAATTCAAATCCACTCAAATCAACTATATTCTTACCACTCACAGTAATGCCAACACTGCCGCTGTCACCCACGCTTTCCATATCCACCGGTGACTCAGGTGTAGGTGTACCATCCTGTGTGGTCTTGCCGAAGATACGCAGACCAACAAGGAACTGGTCAATGGCATCGTCCAGATAAATGCTTTTGCCTTTTGCCGAACCAACAACCATAAGACTTTTTGCAGTGTGGTTCGCATAATCTGCAGCATAGTTTGCATTCTTGGCAGCAAGGTTTGCATTATTAGCAGACGTATTGGCGTTTTGAGTGGCATCATTTGCGCTTCCTGCTGCTGTGTTTGCACCCTTAATAGCTACATTCACAGCCTCGTTTGCATTATCAATTACTGCATTCACAGCATTCACTGCATTGTTTGCACCCTCAATAGCCGTCTGCGCATCGGTTATCAGTTCATAGATGTAATTGCGCTGATCTTCCTCATAAACATAGTTTTCCGGACGTTCACGGGTTTTGACATAGAAAATCTTTCTATCAACGGTGACACCGTTTTTGACTGCATATACACATAGCTGTTTTCCTGTTTGCAGCAAATAATTCGGTATTTTAGCAATTCCATCCGCAATTTCCATGATAACAGCTTTGGAATCGCCTTTATTGGCAAAATGGACATGATCTGCTTCGCTCTCCGTAACCTTAACAGATCTGCCGGTATCCCATTGAAAAAGTTCGGTGCCGAAAATCTCGATCATACCAACATTCCTCCTTTTTTGATACCCCCATCATAACAAAAGCGGCCCAGGATTATCTATTCCTGAGCCGCTTCCTATTTACTTAATGCCAGGGTGCATTCTTAAGGGTTGTTTCTTTCCAGAAGCAAATCCACAGTGCATCCTTTTGTGCAATGGAGATATTTAGATCATTGATATACGCCGCAACTTCTTCCTGACTCTTCACACCATCCGATGTGCCATCGTCCCTAAATTCAGCCACATCCGTGAATGTGCCAATGGTGACGCCGTTGGGTTTTCCATCGGTTTCCCAGCGCTTATATTGCGCATAAGTGATTCGTCCGTCCAATTCAGGGTGTTCAGCCTCAAATTTCCATTCACCGACTGTATTTTGGGCATCCTCTTTGGTCTGTCCACCGTATCGCATACGCATATCAACAGCTATTTGGTAGGTAATGTTGCCGTCCAAGAATTCCTGCTTGATATCCTCAAAGGCAATCCCGGTAACCACTTTGCTGCTCCACTTGTTTACAGTATCAGTGATTTCCTCACTGCCCATGTCCAAATACTTAGACAGCATAGATGTTGCCTGCTGCTTTGTGATCTCGCCACCTTTGTACCACTCGCCGATTTTTCCTTTAACCTGACTGAGAACATCCTTCTCGGTATAGCCGTGGGAGGTAAGTTCTCTTAAAGCCGCGTTAAAGTCGCCGTTATTGCGAACCGCTTCATAGATAGCGTCATATCTGGAATAGCCGTCCCCGGCCTCCCAGCCCTGAATGGTCCAGTATGCTTCATCCTCGGTATCCACAAGATTCTGCTGCAGCAACTGCTCCTTGGCTTCCTCTGCGGTGAGATATCCATCCTCATAAGCATACTTGATCTGCGCTTTCTCGCCGGGTTCGTAGGTTTTCAGCTTTAGGCTCGGTGCCATAGCGCCCACAGTGTTATTCCATGCAGTAATGATTTCACGGGTAGCCGCCGCCATGGGCAGACCGGAAATACCGGAGGCCGCCTGCAGAAGCTTATACGCGCCGCCATACCATGTGTAGTTAGTGCTTTCGCCGGTAATCTTATCGTGAATAATTTTAGACCCCGTTACAAAACTGTCCCATCCTTGCATAAATACAGACTGGGGAGGATTTCCGTAGGTGTCCACACCCCAAGTAGAGAGTACTTCCTTAGCAAGTTCGTATACATCACCCAAGATAGGAAGCTTGTTAACCGGCATAAGCTCGTCCACCAGGTTGCCACCAAAGGCCTCCAGCCACTTTTCCAGGAATTCCTGATAATCATCATCGTCACGGAAAGCGTCTGCCACAGCCTGCACAGCCGCCAGAATCACAGCGCCAATACCGTACACATAAGCAGTTCGGACGATCATCTTACTGTTTTTCTTCAATGCCTGCTGTCTGTTCATCCCGCGCTGCATATCCATGTGATACTTATCGTAGGCATCTACCAGCATACTGGCGGTGGTGGTAGGCTCGGACATAAAGGAACCAACAGCTCTTGCAAAGAATCCCTTGTCCCGCATGAATTCATTCTTGGTAAGAACGCTGTCTACAACCTGTGTCTTGTAGATTACATCCTCAAACAGCTTTGTTACTGCATCATAGAATCCCTCACTCTTTGGAGTAAGCTTCTGTTTGCGAACCACTTCCTCCTTGGCAGCGCTCCATATAGCAGCCCATGCCCAAAGGTCCGCCTTTTCTGCACCCCACATACCCACATCTGTGATTTTATCCAGCGTAGTATCATCGTGCTTGATCAGGGAGGTAAGGCCCCGGGAGATATTCACATCATAGAAGCCAAGAGACTTCCATGCGGCAATACCGCTGTATTGCTGCATTTCCTGCACATTCTTCCGGATCGCTGCCGGGTTGAGCTTCATTCCCTTCAGGATGGAACCATAATCCAAAAGCTGTGCCGCTCTGGTGATTGCCAAAGGCTGCTGCACAACAGAACGGAAGTTGAATGCAACCTGCGCCCGGTTGTAGTTATGCAGCGTCTGCAGGCCCCAGGTATCATTGGGGGTACCTTGTGCCTCGGTGCCGTTAAATGCCTTTATGATGTTGATCACAAAGTTCTGCGCATAGCCACGTTTTCCGCTTCCGGGTCTGTTTTCTTCCGGCACGCCGAAAGCTCTGTCCATCTGCTCCCGGACGCTTCCCAAAAGCGTCTTGGTACCCTTCTCGTCAATGTGTACCCGCTGATAATTGAACCATTTCAGCGCATCCACCACCGGCAGCGCAAACGCATTGTACTGTGCCATGCTGGCCATGTGGTTTGCAAACACATCGAAGATACTGTACACAACGATCCGGTTCTTTGCCTTTTCCTGTGTCTGCTTGGTAAAGCCCATGTTCAGCAGTGCATACAGCGCAGCTGCACCGGGTTTCTCGTCCGCGTCCACAGAAAGGTGTCGTCCATCGGAGTTAATGGGGAAATAGTTTTCCTCACCGAACTGCTTTTCTCCGAATCTGGCAACCGTTACATAGTTGCCCCACTCGCCGCCCTGCTGCTGCATAAACTGCTGCAGCTTGTCAGCCACTTCCTTCTGGCGGGGTGTCAGCTCACGGAGAATCAAATTCAGTTCACCCGGGGTAAGGGTCTGGCCAACATCGGAGATTTTCTTATTGCCTGCCTTAAAGGTAGCTACCCGGATACCTTCTCCAAAGATATGGCCCTGAGCCTGCTCACGCTTATTCAGCTCATACAGGGACATGATCTGAGAAACACGCATTTTCACATATTTATCTGGTCCCAGTCGAATGGTCTTGACCTGATCTTCCCACGCCTTTACTTCGGCTGTCGTGTATGCCTTTTCTGCAAATGCCTGAATCTTCTTGGTGTTGAAGGCAAGTGTTGCCTGTCCGCGGCGCAGGCCGTCATAGATGGCGGTACCGCCCTCACCAAATCGTTCAAACGCGTATGCAGGGCGCATTTGCTGCCAAAGCAGGAACTGGGAAACAGCGCCGGTATTCTCTGCTGGCTTCAGCTGTGCAAGGAAGTCAATGGAATTCTCGCCAGCCTCATACACATGCTTGAACATGGCATTCACATGGAAGCGGTTCATCTGCATGATGTACTTTTTCAGCGTGCGGACAACCTTGCTCAGGTTCTGCAGCTCTTCGGCAGTCATTTGATTGATAATGAAATCGCCGCTGTTGCTGTCCACGATCTCTTGGGCAGTGTCCATGAATCTGCGCAGATTCTGCATAAAGTCCGGCGGCAGGTCGGTGTAATTGGAGTACATTTCATCCACATTGACCGTACCTTCCATCACCTTTGCCAGTCTGCGGGCCTGTTCCATAAATGCCTTATCCGCTACCGTAGCATTGCCGCCGCCCAAAGAACGCTTGCTCATGAAGTTGATAGAAGACAGGAAGGAGACCACAGTATTTTTCAGCGCGTCCGGGATATGCTTTACGACATCTTTATTGTCCGGATGTAATACCCAGTTGGTCAGCTCATCCACATCGCCTCTTAAGCGGTCACGGTACTTCTTGATAGCCTCAGCATTATTGCGGCGGTCTCTCCAACGTTTCAGAATTTCCTGCCCATGCTGGCGCTCCTGCTGCTCCACAACAGCCCTTGCTTTTTTCAGTACACTTCTAAGGACATTCTTTTTCTCCACATCCAGAACATCTTCACTAGCTTTTTTGATCTGCGAATCCAAAACGCGCATACGGTTCAGGGTTTCAGAAGCCGCTGCCCGGTCCACATTGGCACCAAACTGCTGTTCCTTATACAGTCTGCCCTGCTCTGCTCTTTCCGCATGAAGCTTCTGCAGCTTATCCAGACGGTTCTGGAAGATTCTCAGTGCGTCTCTCTCCGCATCGTCAAGATTTTCCACATTCACATCACGGGCAGCCATAGCCAGCACATCCCGGTCTGTCAGTGCGTCTGTGCGCTGCTGAAATTGCACGTTCTCACCATAGATTGCCTCAATGATGGGACGGATATTACCAAGGAATCTCCACCTCTGCTCAACAAGAGGGCGGGAATTGTTCAAGTCAGTAATACTTTCATAAAGCCCCTGTGCAAGCATTTCGATTGCTGCCTGCTTGTCCCGAAGATTCATTTCCGTAACCGGCTTGCCAATAGTCGCAGCCAAAACCAGTCGAATCTCACCATAGTTATCGGAGCTGTTTATATGATTCTCTACAGCCTTTACGATTCCCAAACGTCTTTTGGCAGCGAGATCTCCCCACGCTTTAGCTTTTCGCAGTCTTCTATCGTCTGTTCGATCTCCTCGTCTGTCAGTGGCTGTGCCCCGAATTTCGCCCTGCACTGGTTGATCCACTCCCGATGCTCGATCAGCACCTGTCTGAATTCCTCTTTGGTCATAGCTTTCATCCTCACTTAAGTAGTCTCTGCTCTGGTACTGTTCCGAATCATCCGTAGTATTTCGTACAGGATTATCTGCAAGCAGCTTTTCCAGAATGGCAACTCCCTTTTCTCCAACGGGAATAAAGTAGCGGTCACGGAAGGAAATACGCTCCTGCATAATACCGGGATAACGCTTGGTCAAATACCAGCTGTTATAAGGCTGCACAATTTCCAGTCGCCATTCTCCGCTGACTCTGCTGCGGAAGATCTGTGTTCTGTCATTGGTCAAATAGAAATGCGTGCCGCCTGCCAGAGCTTTGTCCATCACCTGCTGGGCGGTGAACACTTCCATTGTACGCCCTATGTCAAATCCTTTGAGCACACCGTCGATCAGGTCCTTATCAATAACACGGCCAAGGTAAGTGCTGCCATCGTGGGCAAGCAGACGCTTCACCTTTGTGTTGCCCTCCTGCGGAAGGTTGTTCCAGATAGGCAGCAATGCGCCGGTAAGCATGTGCAGAGTATCCTCGTTAAACTCGGGAACCCTTGCAACTTCCGCGTCCCATTCTTTCTGCCAGTCAGCCTTATCAATGAGCTGGGCCTTTTCTTTCAGGGTCATTTCTCCCCAAACGCTATTTTTAGCGCCTTGGTTCGGGCCCACCAAACGGTACTGCTTCTGAATAGCGCCCCATTCCGTAGTCTTATCTGCAATACGGTATACGGCCTTAACAGCGCCGGTTTCCGTTTTGTAGATGCCCTCAAATCCGCTGCGCCTCTGCTCCATTTCCGCAACAGTGGTAACAACCTTAGGCTTGGTAAAAGTCTTAGCCTGAATGTAGTGAGTAGAAGCACCGGTATTCTTATCCTGTCGGATCACCTTATCGTCCACCACTTCGATTTTATCAGCCTTCACATTCTCCATGCCGGTATCCAGAGTGCCGGATTGAATTGCCGCTTCCAGCTCCATCTCATAGATACCGATAAAGGCATCGAATACCACATTCTGCTCATCAACTTCCAGCGCAAGGATACGGTTTAGGAATGTGCCGATATCCCTTGCCAGATTGTCATTGAGCTTGAAAGCGCCGTATTCATCGGTAAACTTCTGCTTCAGGCCCAGACGGTCAAGGGTTTTCATGCCGTCGATACCATCAATCTGGTTTTTGCCCAGTCGCTTATAGAATTCACGCAAGCTGTCCTTGGCAAGATCTGTTTCCAGATTATCCTTTGCCCCAAACATACCGGAACCGGTGTCTCTCTGACCCTTGGTCAAAGCACCCAACTGGTCAAGTCTTCTGGCAATGGTAGAAGTAAAACGCTTTTGGCCCTTAATATTGGTAGTTACCAGCTTGTAGATCGGTGCGCTGGCCTCATTGCTTCGGTGCGTACGGCCAAATCCCTGTACAGCATTGGAAGCTACCCAACCAGGCTGCAGCACATAATGGATTCTAAGCTGTTGGTTTTTCTCAGTGCGGTCTGCATGATAGCTCTTACCGGTACCGCCTGCATCGGAGAATACCAAAATACGCTTTTTGCCATCCTGAAATGCCTGCACATCTGCCGTTCTATGGTTCAGAGTACGGCGTTCCTCTACTCGGCTGATAGTACCGTCTGCCTGCTTTCTGGGTACCACGCGGCGGCTTCTGCCTGTGTTCTCTGCCACGGCATCCGGGCCAAAGGCATCAAACAGCATTTCCAACGGGCCATCCGGGATACTCATTTGGTTTACTTCCTCGATCAGTGCGTCACGCTGACGGATAGCGGCTTTGTTCTGAACAGGATTGCCTGCACTGTCCATTACCGGACGGGAACGGAGATTTCCATCATCGTCCATATATTCCTCAAACATCTGCGTGGGGAAAGAGGTAGTCAGGTAACCAAGCAGCGCTTCTCTGGGTGTCAGGTCCAGATTATCCAGACTTTCACCGCTTGCCTTTGCCTCTGCCAGCTGCTTGTTCTGCTGTGCCTCATTGGTATTCACGATCTGAAGCACACAGGAATGCCCTGCTGCCAGCTCACGGCGCATATCTGCAACCACTGACGGCATAGACATGGAGGTAAGCACCTGATTGTAAAACCGCTGCATAGCGCTGTAGAAGTTACCCAGTGCCTTTTGACGCTCGGTACTGTTATACTGTCCACCGGTGGTTTCCAGTGCACTTTGTACATTGCTCATGGTCTTCTGCCATGCACGGCTCATGGTGTTGTATATCTCTGTCTGCATAGGGTCAAGGTCATGTTCTACCGTGTCATAGTTCACGCCATTATAGCTGATACTTCTGGCCACATAGGTACCCATAGCTTTCATGTCCCGGATCACAAGCTCCATAGCCGCAAGGCCGGAAGCGCCGATCTTGGAAATAAAGTCCTGTGCGGTACTAAATGCGGTTCCCTGTCCCCAGAGGCCCACACGCTCAGCATAGGCCAGATTGTCAACCTCTGTTGCCGCCGTAGCAGAAACATATACGATTCTGGCATTGGGAAGCATTCTCTGCAGCTCCACACCAGCTCTTGCTTTTTCCGAACCCTTTGATTTTCCGAACTTACCCTTTTTGCCGAAGAGGTTACCCATGTTGTGGGCCTCGTCAAAGGCGATAACGCCGTCAAAGTCCTTGCCCAACCATTCCACAATCTGTTCAAGACGATTGCCGCCCTTTTCCGATTTGATCGTGTCATAGGTGGAGTACAGAATACCCTCCTGCAGAGAGATTTTGTCCTTCGGCTTGATCCTGCTGTGATTGATTACCTCATCCTTACCGCGCCCGGTGGTTGCTGTCCAGTCACGGATAGCGTCACCGTAAAGGTCATTGTTCTTTGATATCCACACGGCCTTTGTGCGGCCCTGCATGAAGTTATCCAGAATGATACCAGCTATCTGTCTTCCTTTACCAACGCCGGTACCGTCACCTACAAAGAATCCCTTTCTTCTGCCGTCCGGCAGCTTTTGCTCATGTGCCTGTCCTGCATATGTCACGGTCACCAGCTGCGCATCGGAAAGATTGTTCTTTACCACATTATCCGGCAATTTCGGTTTATAGGTTGCCTTCGGCATAGAAACGGCAGCCATAGCAGCACTTTCCACCAGTATTGCCGGGTGCTTTTTGCCGCCCTTTACCGGGATATCCGGTGCAACAAAGGTAGCATATACACCATCGTCACTGACATTCTCCTGTTCGGTTAGCTGTTGTAGTGACTGCTCGGGCTGAGGTCTATCAACTGCACTTGGTTCAGTTGTTCCATTGCCATCTGCAGAATCTCGGTATCCAACTGTTCCAATGCTTCCTCCGACTTCGCTTCCAGTCTCTTGACTGCTACTCTTTGCAGCTGCTTTTCCGTCGGTTCGATTCCCAGGTCCCGAATCTCCTGCAGTGCCTTTTCGATTCTTTGGACGCTCAGTGTCGGTAGAACTTCCAGCAGCACGTTTACCGCTTCCCTGGTCTCCGATATCGGATTGTCTATTTCCTCCATCAGATACGGATTCACGGATACTGTCGTTGCTGCCTGCAGAACGATTTTCTTCCACGTTGCCCCTGTCATTTCTGATCCCCTCCAATACGTTTGGTACTTCCGTAAGATCTGTAAATCTTCCGGTCACGGTTTCTCCGGTCTGAGGACCGGTTTTGTCGATAACCACAATCTGTACGCCCCAAGTAGTGCCGTACTTCTTATAGTTGCTGCCATCAATGGAAAGATTCGCCCGGATATTATAACTCTGTCTCAGCTTATCCCAGTAACGGTAATAATCCTGATTGTTCATGCTCTTGCCCAGCACAGCCACAAGACGTCCACCGTCTCTAAGCCTTGCCAACGCCTGGTTAATGTGCTTTTCAGCATTGGAAGTCTTATTGTTGGCCGTTCTGCCTGCAGTAGAGGAAAACGGAGGATTCATAATAACCACACTGGGGGAGATGTTCTCAGGCAGAATATTGTCGATCTGCTCTGCATTCTCATTAAACAGATGGTCAAATCCCATTGCCCGGAGCACTTCCAATCTGCGCTTTGACAGCTCATTCACTGCCACTTCCGCGCCCCATGCCTTGGCAAATACCGCAAGGCCGCCAATACCGGCAGAGGGTTCCAGAACCATGTCATTGCTGCTGATCTTCGCCGCCCATGCAGCCAGATATGCAATGTTTGGAGGTGTGGAAAACTGCTGGAAATCTTCCATTTCTTGTGTACGCACATTCTGAGTAGGAAGCAGTTCCAACATGTCCTGCATGAATTCCACAGCGGAAACAGCGCTTTTTGCAGTACCGTTAAAGGTCTTATTGGCTTTTGCAGCATACTGCAGCAAGAATTTATTCACTGCCAGCTCCATAGCATCGTAGGCATCCTTACGGTTATATGCGCCCTCTGCCTGCGTACCGCCAAAAGCTTCGTCTGCCATTGCATACAGTTCCTTGGAAGTCAGTGCTTTACCGTCACGATTGATATTTTCCTCGGTGAGGTAACCTTCCAGCAGTTTTGTAGCCAATTTCTCAGAGGCAGTCTGTGTTACGCTTTCTGCCTGGTTTGTTACGCTTTCGATGGGTTCTGTTACGGTTTCGGTAGGTTTTGTTTCGGATTCATAGGCAGCGTGGAGAGCATTTGTAATGGTCTCACGATTGCCAAAACCATACCACACACCCTTTTTGCCGTTCCAGCGGAATTTGTTCTGCTTCAGCACATCACGAACTGCCTCAGAAGGTTTGCTTTCAAAGGTGATCTCCAAAGAACCGCGCTCAACATTATCAGAAATAGCAAAGCCGTAAGAGTCTTTTTCAACAACCGGCACGGGTTCTTCAACTGTAGTTGTAGTTTCAGAATCTCTAATTATAGTTTCAGTTATAGTTTCAGTTATAGTTTCGGTTGTTGCATTTTCTGCAACAGCCACTTCCTCTGCCACGGTCTGCTGGTAATTCTCCACAGCCTCCACAGCTACCTTATCAAACAGCTGCACAATGCTGTCCAGATACTGAACAGTTTCACCAACTTGCTCCTTAAGGGCAATCGCACCGCGATTATAGCTGCCGCCGATAGTTCTGTAATAAGCTCTGAGATTTTCAACAAATTCTTTCAGCTTATCCAGCAACTTCTGGAAGATGGTCTTGTGATTTTCTGCTAATGTCTGCACAAAGTTAGCATCCGGGAGAATATCCGTCATAGCCTCAGCCACAACCTCACGGCTGGCCTTGTCATAGCTCATGCCTGGGTTCCGCGCCTGCTTATCCTCAATCAGGTCATGTACATTCTCTCCACGCTGGGTAAGAGTGTCAAAAATTACCTTTCTAAATTCATTGTACTGGATAGGAGCCCAATTTTCAATAAAGTGAACGAATTCATGTGCGAAAGTTCGCAGCATAAAATACCTGTGCAGTTTGTTGGCATCATCGATATTGCGCAGGCCGGCATTCAGGTCAATGTATAGGGTACCAGGTTCATTCCTGTTATATTTGCCCTGCGCTTCCTGGAATTTGCCTTCTGCATTGGGCGTAGACCTATACAGCACAATATCAATGCCGGTAGCCTCCGCTGCATCTACCAAATACTTATAGGCCATGCTCTGCGTAAGATTGAACGCTTCGTCCAGATCCTTGACTGTTACGCCGTCTCCACGAACAACGCCCTTCTTTCTGCCGGTTTTACCATTGACAGCAGTTTTATTCTTGGCGTCCAGTTCATGCGCTGTAGTGTTGGAAGCTGCTTCACCTGCCTCATATGCCAGACCTCTTTGGGCCTCGGTAAGATAGCTGGTACTCTCACTTTTCAAAGCATAGGAGATGTTCACACCTGCCTTGCCCATATCATAGGCGGCCTGGTATGCCTTGTCGAACTTGGCCACATCCTGCCCAGCCTGATAAGTATGAATCATAGCCTTCGCCTGTGCACCATATTTTTGGGAAGCATCCTCCAAAGACACGGTACCCACTTCCGTTTCCTCAATTACCGAGGTTTCCTCGGCAACTGCTGAGGGTTCGTCAGCAGTTAATTTGCCTGTAACTTGCTGGTCATTTGCTGCGGTGGTTTCAGGTTGCACTTCAACTGTTTGATTTTTTGCAACAGTTGCTGTAGGCTCCTGCACCGGCTCTGCCTGTACAGGCTGTGACTCTTTTGGCATCTGGGGTACATTCTGTACCGCTGTTGCCTGTGCTGTCTCCTGGGGCAGCTGGGCAGCCTCCACAAGGCGGCTATACTCCTGCGCATTGATTCTCTCGGTATCCAGTTTCTGTGCCCACTGGGAGGAATAGTCCCCAGAATTGATGTTCTCTGGATTCAGCTCATTGGCAACACGCTGTCCGTACTTACTGTTGGAGATAAGCTTCTGTTCAGTTGGTGACAGTTTTTCACCAGCAGCCTGCTTTGTCAGCACCTTTGCAATAGCCGCAACATCCCCGGTTTCCCCCAGCTCCGTAAGCCGGGATTCTGCTGCCGTCTGGATAGTGGTCATGTCCTGCGCAGTGATTGCCGCATCATTCTGTTGTACCAACCGGTTCAGTTGATTGCCGTTTAGGTTCTTTCCTTTATCCAAATAACCCTGAAGCTTTTGGGCATAGACATTTTCTGGGTCAATTTCAAGCGCCTCACCCACCAACTCCTGCTGAGATCCGCCGTAAGTGTCCTTATAGTATTTACTTTCGGAAAGGTCCTCCATGATCGTATCTTTACCGCCAAGAATAGGGGTAGTGATAGCGGTGACAATTGCAGTTTCCAGCAACTCGTCGATAGTTGGCATATCATAATCTTCTCCGAAAATGATAGACCGAAGCGCAGGTTCCAAGAAATTCTGCAATTCTTCCTCTGCCACTTCTCCAAGTAGATCTACACCAAGCTTTGCAGATATGCGAAGCAAAGAATTGTCAATCATTGCAACTTTGGACATAATCTTTTCTGTGCCTACACCGCCAA
Source organism: Faecousia sp. (assembly GCA_045659965.1). Taxonomy (GTDB): domain Bacteria; phylum Bacillota; class Clostridia; order Oscillospirales; family Oscillospiraceae; genus Faecousia. Next base: position 8,763 of record JAZRCU010000160.1, on the reverse strand, counting down.
GCTTTCCAATACCACCCATTAAGTATTGCAGTCCACCTTCGGCTGCACCTACAAGGGTACTGTATGTTCTCGCTTGCCCCTTTTCATATCCCTTGTCAAGGGCATCTGCATAAGCGTTACCTGCTGCGGATACGCCCATAGTAAGCGCACCTGCGCCCTGTGCCAGTTTTAAGGGCACTCCCATGCCTCCAGCTACAGCAGAAACAAGAATTGATGGTGCCATATTACCGATCACATTGGTTGCAGTATATAAATTCTGTCCCAAGCCGTCTAAAGAATTGTATATTTCTGCATTTGCATATTGTGTAGGGGAGGTTGGAAGTTGTTCATCAGTAAAGAATTGTCTTGTTCCGCTTGCCCATTGATCCAATCCGGCAGTTAAGCCAAATGTACCCTGCGTTACAACACGCAGAATATCATTGTCGATTCCCATAATATTTTGGGCCATGCCTGTTCCGGCCCGTCTGTTCAGCTGATCTTCAAGAGAATCAAGATATTGCTGTGCACGCTCTTTTCCTTCCTTTGCAAGCAGATAGTTGTAAACATCAACCTCATTTTCATCCATATAGTGATAAAGATAATTACCTACAACATGCAGATTTTCATCTGCCATGTCATTTGCAATAGCTTCCCAGTTATCTCTGGAGAAGGTTACAATGTTCCCAACGTCATCATTTCCCCATTTCAGCCCAAACAATACACCATTATACTGGGCATCATCGAATGTTGGATTTGCTATTGAAGCACCTTTTTTAGAGAACTCGATAAAATCTTCATTTCCCTTCAAAATTTCTCCTTGATACATACGGAGCCATTCTTTTTCCTCTCCGTCCTCAAGCATCTCTAAAGCTTTTTGGTAATCATCGAAAGTTTTCCCACTGTACTTCTTGCTATATCCATCATAGCGCCCAGCGGTCTGATACTCCGTCTCATCCTTGAAGTTTTTCCACCAGCTATTGTCCTGTAAAGCGGCAGTGTAAATGCTTTTCTGCTGCTGCAAGCTATCGGTCAATGCCTTTTGAACTTCATTCGCCCAGTCAGAATCCAGATATCCCTTATACTGATCCAGATAGGAGAGGATGTTGTCTGCCTCTGCCTGGAATTTAAGTCTCTGCTTATTGACAGTATCCAACCAGTCTTTGGAGTCACTCACATAGGCATCCTCATAGTTGAACTTTCTGCCGGAATATCTGGTTTGGTGGTTTTGGATGTAATTATTGTGGTTCTGAATCCATGTATTTACACGGTCAGAAAGAATTTTTGCCACATTTCCCGCATTTTTGCGCATAGCATAGTCCTTCAGGTCGAACTGCCCCTGTCCCTCTTGAGCCTGTTGTGTCGAGCTGCCGGTTTCTTTCTTTCTTTCTTTCGCATATGTTAATAGATCAAAAGCCATTGTGTGTCCCTCCCAACTATTTTAATTAAGCTTATAAGTCTGCATTGCTCCAGACCCAGCTAATCTCACTGCAGGATTTTTTTTGGGCAGCGAAACATCAGTATTGATTTGTTCCTTAAATTCGTCCGGGAAGTAATACATCAAAAGATCGGCGGCATAATCTGCATCCAAACCATACTTGGAGACCCAATAGCTGAGCTGTGTATTCAGATAATCCACGCCCTTTTCTGCCCAGCTTCCAACCTTTTCTTCAAGCTCAAGCATCTGGTTGTAGGTAAGCCCAGTATTTCCTTTATCTCCAGAACCGCTACCAGAACCAGATCCACTGCTTTTCGCCTTTTGTGAATCCGCATACTGCTGCACAGCAAAATCATATTCCTTCTGCCACTTCTGGTCAGCCACCTGGTCACGTTCCTGCTGGTAGCCCATGTTGCGGTCATCAATAAACTGCCCGTAGGAGAAGTCTCTGCCATCTGCCCACTTGCCGTAATCGTAATCACGCTCGGTATCGAATCTATTGGCAAGGTAATCTCTTTCGGTAAGCCATGCGTTCATATTGTCCATGTATCTGCCGTAGTCCTTGTCCTCCATCTGGGCCATGAGTGCAGCTTGGTCATACAACTGCTGTCCCTCCTGGTTGTACTGATCCAGGGCCCTACCGTAGAGCTCCGGTACCACTTCATTGAGTTGTTGCAGATACGCCTGATAAGCTTGCTGACCGACACTCTGACCGTAGGAGCTCCCATAACCGCCAGTAAGTGCTGCTGCCTGTCCCATGGTATCCATCGATGCAAGTTTTCCCTGTCTCACATACTGGTCTGCATACTGCTGATACAGGGCGTCCCGATTCACATCATAGGTAAACTTATCACGGTTCAGAATCTGCTGGATGGTGTCATTCAGCTGTCCTTCCCATGTAGACTGGTACTGGCCGGGTTTTTGTGCCATCTGCTGCTGCAGCAGGGTCTGGGCCTGGGCAACCGTGTCGCTGGGCTTATAGTCACCATAAGAAAACGTGGGAGTCTGCTCCGGTGCAGCCTCTGCAGGTGCTGCAGTTTGGGTCTGCGCTTTCGTCAGGGCACCCCATGTGTTTTCACCCACAATGCCGTCTACAGCAAGATTGTTTTTCTTCTGGTAGTCAGTGACCGCGGCCTTCGTATTATCACCGAAGATTCCGTCTGTTGCCAGGTTATAGCTTCCGTTCTGATTGAGCAGCTTCTGAAGTTCCGTTACCTCGCTGCCCTTGGAGCCGTAACTGAGCTGTTTATAAGTTGCCATAATGGATTATCCTCCTCCACTAATCAAATTTTTAATGTAGTTTTCCAGCGTCACATCACCGATGTAAACCTGAGCATAGAACCTTGCGGGCCATCCGCATTCAAAACCACCGCTTTGGGAGTACATACCCAGTGATAGGAAGTCATTTCCTCTGTGCCAGTAGATCTTCTCCGTGAGAATGGTAAAGGTTGCTGTGGACGTTTCACCCACTCCATCGGTCACACCTAAGCGAATCACATAGCTTGCCTGCGTATTAAATACCACGTTGGTAATCACGCCGCTGTAAGATGCATTGCTCGTCAGGGTAACCTTACTGGAAAAAGCGCTGTCTGCCGCCGTTGCCAGTTTCCACTGATACCACATGCTGCAGGTGTTGTTTCCGCCAACGGAGGATATGGTCCTATTTGCCGCGATTTTAAGACTTGTGCCGGTGTCGCTCAGGTTTCCGGAAGCGTCTGATCTGGCGCAGGTGCTCACCTGTATAGTTGGCTTTGCGTAATCATACACCGTGATACTGATAGAGTAGGTATTTACAAACCCTCTGCTGTCCTTTACCGTGGCCTTTATCGTCACTGTTCCTGTGCCGGACAGATAATCGGAGGTAACACCGCTTCCATAGCTCTTTCCATCCACTGTGTAGCTGCTTTCTGTAATAGAAGCACCATATTTTCCGGACGCGGAAATCGTTGCTTTCACCTTGCTTTTTCCCTTGATATACAGTGTGCTGAATGGGGAGGCAAGGGAGCTTACCGGCGTAACCGCAGAAAAGCTTACACTTGGTTTTGTGGAAGAATTGTCCGGTACCGTAACCGTGAAGGTTTTTGAAGACGCACTTCCCAGCTGCGTGGTACCACCGCTGTCAGAATAGGTATACAGCGTTGCTGTCATAGTCCCTGTGGGTGGTGAACCAGTGATCTGATTAGCCACCTCCAGCGGGATTGCATACCCGGTATAGGTATAGGCCGCCGTAGTATTGGGGTGAATCACCCCTGTGGTATAGCTCCAACTTCCCAAAGAGAACTTAATCTTATATCGCAGCGATGCTGCAATGGGTGTCCATTTTACGCTGCAGGCATTTCCCAGTGTCACATTTCCTACTGCACTGATGGTAGAAGCGCCGGCGATCATGGGAAGCGTTACGGTAATGCTTGCTGTGGCATAGGTCTTGTAGTAGGGGAGCCAGTTTGGAGCTGTGGTAACGCTCTCCACACGGCCCCAAGAGGTGGAAATGGTAATATCCTTTGCTGATCCCCACCCTGTATTGACCTCTACACTTCCTTCCCCCAAGTCTACATAACGGTAATAATAAACGCCGCCCTCAGTAATACTGGGACTACTACTCCACGAGGTATCGGGTTTTCTGGCACTTGTCCAAGAGATAGCCGCGGTATCTTCCACTTTTACAAAACCATCTGTACGGTATCCATAGAATGTGGAATCCGAAGTACAGGCCAGCCGCATAAGCACCGTTACCGTGTGTTTGCCGGTAGTAATGCTTCCACTGGTTTTTGCATAAAGGAGGATGTAGTAATTCCACCCGGAAGCGCAGGAAACCGCATTTGTCCTGCCGATATATTGATAACTTCCTGTTAATGTTGCCATTACCTACCCTCCTTACTGAATCCACTTTGTTACGATGGTGCCATTCGTCTGAACGATATCTACAAGCTTCCCGCGGATCAGTTCTCCCGTCACTTCCACCACCGTGATATATAGCTTCCGGTCTGATACATAGGCAACTTCATTGTTGTTACTGTCATAGAAAGAAAGCTTGTCAGAAGTAAATCTGGCATATTTGTTGAATACCTCCACGCCATCAATGGTGTTGCGCTGTCCGATCTCCAATCCATACACCGGCACACCAGAAGCATTGTAGAACAGCAGGCCAGAGTTGATATAAGCGTTTGTTTCAATCTTGCTGTGTTCCAGATTGTCAATATCCGTAATGATTGCCTGAATGTCGGAATATATCTGCTGAATAGAGGTGGAATTCGCCAAAATATCCTGCGTGGTTTGCTCTGCGTAAGAACCAAAGTCCGATTCTGCAACATACACGCCTTCCAACTTTGTGTTGATCTGGTCATAGTAGGCATTCACAATATCCGCAGATTTGATAATCAGTGCTTTAATATCATTAAATGTCGCAATCGCGTTGCTTTCTTTTTCTGATTTGGAGACAAGCGCTGTTCCTGTTACAGAAGCAGATCCAACAGAAACGCCCCCCACTTCCTGTAAAGTGAAATTAAGTTGATCCACTAAACCTTTTAGATACAGCTTTGTCTGTACCAGCTGTTCCTCTGTGGTTTTGCCGTTTATATTTGGGTATCTCAGGTCTACTATCATGAGATATCACTTCCTTGCTCAATGGTCTTGGTGATGGAGTAGATCTTCACCATACCCACACCCTCAATGCGAAGCTTCATATTGTCGCACCGCTTTGGCCGGATAGGGATAGAGAAACTGCGAAGGTTAGTGCCTCTCATGCTGAAAAGCGGTTCCCATTCCTCACTAAAATCATACTGGGCAAAAAAACTGACCTCAGCACCAATATCCATCGCCATTCGCACATTCAGCCTGGATATATACTTCATATCCGGGGATGATATACCAATTTCCCCGGTCTCTGCCATCCATTCCACTTCTCCCGTATCCGGTGTCCCGGAGCCCATCAGAGTAATGATCTTCCCTTTGCTGACTGCGTACATTTCCCCACGGCAGGAACAAAAGGCTTCTGCCTGCAAATCATCCTCCTTGTGCCACATGCTCTTTGCAGTGTCATACACAAACAGGTGCCATGTTCCCTGTAGGTCATTCATGGAGATGTAGTATTTGTTGCCATGGGCACCGCCTACCGCTTCATGGTATACCTCGTTGCCCATCACATAGGACACCTCCGTAGGTAAAGCACCGTCATAAGCACACACGCCGCTTCTGGCCTTGTAGAACAGGGTCTCATTCACAATAGCAAGGCTCAAGTGACTGCCCTTCTCAACACCACGGCAAGCTGTATCCTGGATCTGGTGGGCGCCGGCTGAGCTAATATAGACCTTGTGCAGGCAGTTCTCTTTGAAAAACACAGGAAAGCCAAGATGTGTGATGGCACCGGTAAACTGTCCGTCCGTACCAACAGAACCAACCCAACTATCCGTGGATATTCCCATGAAACAATTCCAGTTCTTAAAGTCTCCTAATTTGGAGGCATAGATTTCATTGACAACCTGACCATTTGCAGCAACGCCATACCTACAGCCCCAAAGCCGGTTATTGCACTCGGTAATAAAGTCCATTTCCGGCATTTTCCGTTCCACCGTCACAGCACCCGCAATGGCTGCCTGGGTGAATACATGATCTGCAATCCCAGGAACAACGATATAATCATCATCCTTCGCCCATATCACAATGGAAGCATTTAGATCCTGCAATTCCTCTGCCAGCACACCGGAAATCATCACACCGTCATATTGGTTAAACGCCTTTCCAATGCCTGTTGCCGTGATCTTGATATAGGTGGTTGCAATACTGACCCAAATAGAACTGGTAGCAGAATACTGCTTTAATGCGTGTGGCGTACTGGATGTGTCAATCCATAGGTCCATGTTCTCCGGGTTCACAGGGGCCGTTTCCGATACAGCCGCTTCCCCGTAAGTATCACCGGATATATTGCACAGGGTAAAGCTAACATCAGTGGTGGTAGAAAAAGCTGCCTCAATGCTGCCCCAGTCCGTCAAGTCCAGTGTATTGATGTACTTCTTATCAGGCATGATGATTACATAAGCACCCATGGAAATCAGCTGCTTCGGCTCATCATTCAGTTGCATGTTGACCACATATTCGTTCATTACAAAGTTGGTGCCATCCACATAGCATAAACTGTCCTTGGCAATCATCCCATTGGGGGCAACAGGGGAGGCGTACACACCACGCCTCTTTCTGGGAGACAATACAGGGTAATAATCAGAGGTCATATTCTTCATATCAAAGAATTCCCCGCTGCCAATTCGCAGATTGTGGTTGTACCCCTTAAAGGTATCCACCATCTGTCTGTCGTTGCCTTTTGTATACAGTGTAGGGTATCTCATTCCCATTCCCCCTATCAGAACAGAAAGCGCCTGCCTCTGCTTACAGGCTTATGTGTTTGGTTATAGTATGCTGCGTAATCCTCAAACGCCGCCTTAAACAGGATAATGGCATTGTTGTACTTATCGTATTCGCCGTTGTTGTAGTCTATCTGGGCTTCCATCCACCGCAGATACATCTCATCATGCGGACTCGGTACCAGCAGCACGGTTTCCAGGCTTGTACTATCATCATAGCCAGTAAAGGTGGTTTCCTCAGTGCCTTCATGGGTATCGATGATTTGTTTCTTTACCATGCTATCCAGCCTGGACAGCCAGTCCACCTTATCTTCTTGGTTATAAGTATTGAATTTCAGCGCATCCAGTCTTCTGATTGCCTCAATAATCTTCATTGATATTCCCTCCTATCCAAAAAAGGGGAGCTGTGACGCCCCCCTCTTATTACTTGGATGCTTCCAGCATCGTATCTACACGTTTGTCCAGGGCTTCCTGAGCTTTCTGGGATCTGTAGAACTCCTCAGCAATGTGCTTGGGCACCTGGGAAGTCTTTCCCTTGGGAAGCACATAGTTTACGCCGTTTACCGCGATCATTAGATTCGGCTCGTCATTGGCATAGCCCTTGGGAACAAAGATCTCCACACGATCATCTTTGGGTGTAGTCTGTGTGTTATTGTCGGTAGCCATAATAATTCCTCCTTAAATTACAGAGGGGCAGGGCTAATAGCCGTGCCCCTCCGGTCAGCTTAGTTTACAACGTCAGTTGCGCTGAAGCTGGAACAGCTCATAACGCGCAGCAAACGCTCGGTGTAAAGGATGGTAGCGCCATTGGTCTCAAACTTGTAACCAATGGTAGAGAACTGGTTCAGAGGACCGCCGATCTGGCCTTTATCCTTCACGATCATTTCCAGTGCGCCGCCCTCGGGGTCAATGATACCAAAGGCATCCTTACCAAAGAAGTAGGTTGCATAGGTCACGCCGCCTGCCTTGTTCTTGTAGGTGTCACCCAGAATAGGAGCGAACACGTTCTCAATGAAGCGGCAGCCGTGCAGCTCACCGATTTCGCCGTTGAAGATCTCGGAAGTAGCCGCATACTTGTGGGCCTCGATCCACTCCTTGCTCTTGCGCAGGTCATAGGCAACAGAAGGATGAATGACGGCGTAATACTTACCGTTGATGGTAGGTACACGGTTCTTCTTCATGATAGTGACAGCCTTAGCCACACTATCAGGGGTCAGCATACACATGACGGTAGCGGACGCTTCCATTTCAGCCGGGGTGGTGGGAGTGCCGGCAGCAACACCGGTAGCCAGAGTGACGTTGTCGCAGTACAGCACGTTGGTGTTGACCAGCAGTGCGTCACGGATCAGGGTTTCCTGGGTCTCAGCGGCAGAAGCGCCCATTTCCTCAGTAGCGCCCAGAATCACATCATCATAGGCACGCAGTTCCAGCTTGTCGGTGATGGCTGCATAGGTACCGTACTGGTTGATAGCGCCGGTCTTGGAGCTCATACCGAACTTCTGACCGGTGGGGATAACACCTTCCTGCAGCTGGGAAGCCTTTTGGAAGGTATTCCACTTACGCCATTCCACGGTAGTACCGCGGTTAGCAGGCAGGTTCTGCTTCTTAGCAAACTGTGCATAGAACATTTCCACACGGGCATTTTCCAGCAGCTCGGTATCATAGAATACCTTCAGCTCACCGGAAAGGCTGTTGGAAGCGTCAAACGGAGTGGTTGCACCGGTACCAGCATTCACATAGCTGCCGGTTGCGTTGACCAGAGTGCCTGCATCAGCAAACAGCTGCAGGTTCATGGCGATTGCCATAAGGTTATAAATGAACTTTTTCATAATTATTTCTCCTTCCGAAAAATGATGTACTCAGAGGGAGAAAATTCCGGGTTACACTTGACCGGGATAAATTTTCTCCCCGGAGCGGATTTTTGCCTTAAGCGCGTTTCGCTGCTCAGGGCTCATGCTCCTATAATCGAATGTAGTCACGGAAGGGGCCTGTCCG
>JAZRCU010000159.1:0-1970 GCA_045659965.1 Faecousia sp. | reverse complement strand
TCAACGCCGTAGCTTTAAGCGATCAGGGAGCCTGTACGCAGAGAGGTGAACCAAGTATCGGCATTCTCGATCACATAGACAGCGTTCTCTTCATCAATGGATGCCACCGTATTGATGCCTTCTGCATAGGGAATGCAGATGACCTCGTCGGTATACACAGCGAAGTTGCTTTCGTCGCTGTTATCCAGCAGCAACACATTTTTGTCCGCAAAATCCGAAGCCTCGGCTGCCAGCAGTTCCTGCATAGCCGCTGTATACATGGGGTTTTCATAGGCCGTGGCAAGGGGGGAATAGTCGTATGTATCCAACAGGTAGGCCTTCACCAGGAAAGTCTCCGGCAAGGTCTGGGGAAAGCTTAGTTCTGCCTGTTTTTCCTCGGCAGAAACAATGGCAGAGGCAGATGTGATCATCTGCACACCGTTGTCCGTGTAGATCGCCACCAAAAGCTGAGCTTCCTCCTGGGTCGCGTAGGACACAACAGCTTTATCGTCCACGATCTGTACATCATAGACGGAATATAGCGTATCATAGGCAGCATTTTGACCTGCCTGATTTTCCGACGCCATCACGTCCGCTGCCAGGTCTCCAAAGTCATTGGTGCCGCTGACAGTGGGGCTACCGGAACCGGTTTCCACCGCAACTTCCTCTTCTGCCCAGACAATCATAGATGTCATGCTAAACAGAGTTGTCAGAGTCAGAATCATCGCAATCACGCGTTTCATAGAAATTACCTCCCAATCCGTTATTTGCCATTATGTAGTCATATTACACGATATTTACAGTCTGTGCAATCTCTTTTCCGCAAAAAGAACGTAAAAATACAACTGCCGGTGTAGCCGGTAGTTGTTATTTAACGGGCACGGTCCTCTGTTCTTCGCGCATACGTTAACGCACGAGTACATTACGCCAACCGAGCAGGACTGTTGCTTGTTACCCACAAACGGACTGGATAACGGGTTTCTGAGTTTGTTAACCTTCTTGCTTTAATGTAACTAACATACAAGCTTTTACATCGTCTGTCGCCAACTGGGCGGCGGGGGGCGACGGAAATGGATAGAAATAGTTGCAAATGGATCGTAACAGATCAAAATAGGTGCAAAAGACCCCTTGGGGACCAAACGAATTGGAACCCAAGGGGTTTTAGCCGTTTTAGCCAGTATCGACTGACAAAAAAAGAGACAGTCTTTCGACTGTCTCTTTGGTGGGCGAGGCGGGACATGAAGGTTTCTCATTGAACCCGGAACTCCTTCGCTGTCCTCGGCACTTTCCGGTTTCCCCTACTCCCCCGCCGACCACTCGCCGACAAGCTTTTGGTACAAATGTTGCTGCCTTTTTCCTTTTTTGTTTACAATGATAGTTGTTTGAAAAGTAATAGCCAGGTGATATTTCTACCACCTGGCTATAGGGATCATTATAGATTTATGAGTCTAAAGGTACACCTATCACAGTCATTTGCGAACCATTTAGACGATTAATGAAAATATGCATAGGAGGATGCGCCGAGCTTCATGATGGCATCGCCCAAGTCTGCGCCGTTCTTCTGCAGCGCGCTGGCCATGCGGGAAGCATAGCTTTCTATGCTGTCGATGGTGCTGCCCAAAGCCGCGCCGTCTGCACTGTACAGCGTGCAGGTCACCAGGCCACGGTAGTCAGCAATGGCCATTCCCTCCACCCGGACGATGGAGTAGCTGCCGGAGGCCTCCACAGCGACCCGCTTTTCCACCTGCTTGCCGTAGTGGTCCGTGAAAGAGACAGTGGCATACATGCCCTCTTCGCACACAGCGCCGAAGGCCACCTGCAGGTAGATCTCCTCTTCCAGGCTCAGGTTGGAGCCTACATAGCAGCCGCTGCTCTGGCGGTAATTTCCGATTTCCACCGCTGCGCTGGCCCAGCCGGCCTGCTCTGCAGTCAGCGTTGCGTTGACCAGGTTCTTGTCGTCGTAGCCGAAGTAGACCTGAGCCGCTGCGCCG
>JAZRCU010000158.1:0-1849 GCA_045659965.1 Faecousia sp. | reverse complement strand
TTTATCTTTGCCACCGCTTCCGTGCTGCTGATCTTAGGACTATGCACTGTTCGGTCTTTTTCTCCCAATGTGGTGGTACTGGCAGGTATGGCCATTGGCTCTGTGTGGACGGCAGCTACTACCATTTTACAGTTTTACGCCACAGATGTAGGCCTTTCTGCTGCGGTGGTGTGGAGTTTTGGCGATTTAGGCCGGGCCACTTACCGCACCGATGGTATCATGGCGGTGGTGGTGCTGGTAGGCTTTGTGTACTTTATGCTGATGGCATGGAAATATAATGCCCTCCTTAGCGGCGAAGCCACCGCAAAGACCATGGGCGTCAATGTGGAAAGACTCCGCTTTTTGACCCTTTTGCTGGGCTCTTTGATCACCGCTGCCTGCGTATCTTTCTTAGGTGTCATTGGCTTTGTGGGCATCATCTGCCCCCATGTGACAAAGAAGCTTTTAGGACAGGACCACCGGGTGACTTTGCCTGTGTCCTGTCTGTCGGGCAGCTTGCTGCTGCTTCTGGCAGATACTTTGTCCCGAAGCTTGGGCAGCGGCTCTGCGCTGCCTGTAGGCGCCATCACATCCCTACTGGGCGCACCTTTCTTTATTGCCATTATTTTTGGCAAGCGGAGAGGAGGTCATCACGGATGTTAAAGGTAAATAATTTATGTTTTGCCTACAGCAAGCACGCGGCCTCGGTGCTAAGCGGCGCATCTTTGGAGCTGAAGCAAGGCGAAGTGGGCATTTTGCTGGGCAAGAATGGCTCCGGCAAGACCACCTTATTTAAAAATATTCTGGGCATCGAAAAGCCTCAGGGCGGAAAGATCCTTTTTGAAGGGGAGAACCTTTTAAAAATGAGCCGCCGTGACCGGGCCAGACGGATCGCCTATGTGCCCCAGCATATCCATTTTGGTGATCTGACGGTGTTCGACTCTGTGCTGATGGGAAGAGTGTCCTATTTTGGCATGAAGGCCGGACAGGAAGATTATGAAGCGGTAGAGGCAATCTTGCGTGATATGCAGCTACTAAGCTTTGCCAACCGCAGCGCAGAGGCCCTCTCCGGTGGCGAAAAGCAGAAGATCGCCATTGCCCGGGCCATGGCCCAAGAGCCGAAGCTGATGATTTTCGACGAGCCCACAGGCAATCTGGATATGGCCAATGAGCAGTTGATCATCGAAGAGGCAAAGAAGCTGGCAAGAGAAAAGAACATTGCCATCCTCTCTTCTTTGCATGATCTGAATCAGGCTTTGGCCTTTGGTGATCAGTTCTTCTTTATGAAAGATGGCATGGTCAAATATGCCGGAGATCGGGAAATCATCACTCCGGAGATCTTGAAGGATACTTTTGATGTGAATGTGAAGATCTGCGAAATTGACGGACAAAAGGTGATTTTGCAGCGGTAACAGAAAAAGTGCAAAATTTCATCCCCCTGGGGGGCTTCCGCCCTCTGGGGGGTTTTTGTATAATACAGACATCTTAGAAATAAAGGGGACAGAAAGATGAAAAAACGGATCTGTATGGTATTGGCGATGCTTATGGTGCTTTCTCTGTGTGCTTGTGGCGCAAAGGAAGAGCCTATGCCCACCACCCAGAACACAGAAGCTGCTGAAATTACTGTTACCGATATGATCGGCAGAGAAGTGACCGTTACCCCCGGCAGCTACAAAAAAGTTGTTTGTATTGGTGCAGGCGCATTGAGAATGTATACATACATTGGAGATGTAGCGCTGCTTGCCGGTGTAGAGGATATTGATAACACCACTTTGGCTGAGCGTCCCCAGATGTTTGACTCCGTGGCCCGTCCCTATGTGCTGGCCCATGGCGATACTTTCAACAGTCTGCCCTCCTGCGGTGTAGGCGG
>JAZRCU010000157.1:0-6411 GCA_045659965.1 Faecousia sp. | reverse complement strand
CCCCATCCTGTGCTGCGGTGAATCTCTGGAGCAGCGTCAGGCTGGCATCACCAACGAGTGGATCACCATGCAGATCAAGCTGGCTCTGCAAGGCGTTTCCGAAGACAAGATCCGCAAGGTCGTTATCGCTTACGAGCCCATCTGGGCTATCGGCACCGGCATGACCGCTACTCCCGAGCAGGCTCAGGAAGTTTGCGAGCTGGTACGTACTGTTGTCCGTAAGCTGTACTCCTCCAAGCACGCTCGTGCGACCTCCATTCTGTACGGTGGTTCCATGAACGAGAAGAACGCTTTTGAGCTGATGGCTCAGCCCGACATCGACGGCGGCCTGATCGGTGGCGCTTCTCTGGTTCCCGAGAAGTTCGTGCAGATCATCGAGGCAGCTAACCAGCCCACTGTCTAATTTTGTAATATGGAGCAGCTGCGCCCTTTGCAGCTGCTCTTTTCTCTAAATAATTTTAAGGAAGTGCAGCATGGAAACCCGGATCTTATTATCTACCGACCCAAATTGCGCAGAAACTGCAGCAAACTATATTGCCCGGGGCGAACTGGTTGCCATCCCCACAGAAACCGTTTACGGTCTTGGCGCCAACGGACTAAATCCCGAAGCCGTAGCTAAGATCTTTGAAGCTAAGGGCCGTCCGCAGGACAACCCTCTGATATTGCACATCAGCGAGCCCGAGGAACTTAAGGATCTTTGCCACAGCATCCCGGAATCTGCATGGCGCTTAGCAGAAGCCTTCTGGCCGGGCCCTTTGACTATGGTGCTGCCTGCCAAAGACCTGATCCCCAAATGTACTACCGCAGGTCTGCCCACCGTTGCGGTGCGGTGTCCTGACAACGAGATCACTCGGAAAATCATTGCGCTTTCCGGTGTGCCTGTTGCAGCTCCCTCTGCCAATCTGTCCGGCAAACCCTCTACCACCACCGCAGAACATGTGTATCACGATCATGCCGGCAAACTGCCTCTGATCGTAGATGGCGGTGCTTGCCAAGTAGGTGTGGAGTCTACCATTGTGGATCTGACAGAACAGCCGCCCCGGCTGCTTCGCCCCGGTGGTATCACGCCGGAGCAACTGACACAGATTTTAGGAGAATTGACTGTAGATAAGGCTGTGACCGCCCAGATCGACAAGGATACGGTGGTAAAAGCCCCGGGCATGAAATACCGCCACTATGCGCCCCAATGTAGGGTGGTGATCGTAGGCGGCAGCCGGGAGGCGGCAGCTAAGTATATCCGCAGTCATTGGCAAACACAGGATCGGGTGCTCTGCTTTGAAGAGGAACTGCCCTTATACGAAGGCTATGATCCTTTATCCTACGGAAAAGAGGCCGATGTTTCTACCCTGTCTGCCGGTCTGTTTGCTGCCCTGCGAGAGCTGGATACACCGGATGTAAAAACAGTTTATGCCCGATGCCCCCAAGGAGGCGGTGTGGCCTACGCTGTGCAAAATCGGCTGAAAAAGGCAGCAGGCTTTGTGGTGATCGAGCCGGAGGAATGTATATGATTCTTGGAATTACCGGCGGCACAGGCTGCGGCAAGACCACCTTGCTGAAGCTTCTGGAAAACCAAGGGGCTTTGGTCATCGACTGCGATGATGTTTACCACAAGCTTCTTGAAACAGACTTGGCAATGCTCCAGAAAATCAATACACGCTTTCCCGGGGTCATACAGGAAAACAAGCTGGACAGAAAAGCCTTAGGCCGTATCGTCTTTGCTGATCCCAAGGCCCTCCGTGACTTAAACGAAATCACCCATGCTGCAGTAAAAAAAGAAGTCCTAAAGCTTTTAGAAACCGCACCCGAGCTGGTTGCCATTGACGCCATTGGACTATTCGAAGGGGACTTGGCAGAGTTATGTCAACTAACCGTTGCCGTTACTGCCCCGGAAAGTGACCGAATTGCCCGGCTTATGGCAAGAGAAGGCATATCCCAGGACTATGCCAAAGCCCGGATCGCTGCCCAACGGCCCCAAAGCGAATTTTCTGCCCTGTGCGATGTCACCTTGGAAAACAACGGCACATTGGAAGATTTCCAGAAGAAATGCCTTGCCTTTTTTCGTGGGCTGGGTATAATGGTCTTAGAAAATTAAATAAAAGGAGATTTCTTTTATGAATATTGAACAGATGAAAGAATCCTTGCTGATGGCCCCCAAGAACGGCTATCACAAGCTTACCGCTGCCCAGAGAGAGGAAATGGAAGCTTACTGCAAGCGCTATGCCAAGTTCATGGATGCTTGCAAGACTGAGCGAGAAGCAACCGCTTGGGCCGTGGCCGTGGCCGAAGAGAACGGCTTTAAGGCGCTGGTCCCCGGTATGGAGCTGAAGCCCGGTGATAAGGTATACCGCAACAACCGGGATAAGAGCATTCTGCTGGCTGTTATCGGCAGCGAGTCTTTGAACGAAGGCGCAAATATCTGCGCTGCCCACGTTGACTCCCCCCGGATGGACCTAAAGCCCAATCCTTTGTATGAGGACTCCGAGATCGCCTACTTCAAGACCCACTACTACGGCGGCATTAAGAAGTATCAGTGGCCCACCGTTCCTCTGGCACTGCACGGTGTAGTTTGCAAGAAAGATGGCACCACTGTGACCATCACCATCGGTGAAGATGACAACGATCCCATTTTGGTGGTATCTGATCTGCTGATCCACCTGTCTGCTGACCAGATGAAGAAAACGCTGGCAGAGGGCATCGTAGGCGAGCAGCTGAATGTGATCCTTGGCACTGAGCCTCTGGAAGGCGAAGGCTCTGATCTGGTAAAGCTGCACATCATGAAGCTGCTGAACGAAAAGTACGGCATTGTGGAAGCTGACTTCCAGAGCGCTGAGCTGAACATCGTACCTGCCGGCAAGTGCCGTGAGGTTGGTTTGGATCGGAGCTTGCTGGGCGCTTACGGCCATGACGACCGGGTTTGCGCCTTTGCTGAGATCGAGCCTCTGCTGGATATGGGCACTCCTAAGCACACCGCTGTGTGTATTCTGGCTGACAAGGAAGAGATCGGCTCTGTGGGTGTATCCGGCATGAAGAGTCAGGCCTTTGACACCTTTATGGATGATCTGTGTCAGGCTACCGGCGCACAGCTGAAGCGCTGCTTCGAAAACTCCTTCTGCCTGTCTGCTGACGTTTCCAACGCTTATGACCCCAACTTCCCTGAGGTCAGCGACAAGCGCAACAACAGCCAGCTGAACTACGGTGTGGCAATTTGTAAGTACACCGGTTCTCGCGGCAAGAGCGGCGCCAGCGACGCTTCTGCTGAGGCAATGTGCCATGTCCGCACCACTTTGGACAATGCAGGTGTGCAGTGGCAGATGGCTACTCTGGGCAAGGTTGATCAGGGCGGCGGCGGTACTGTGGCTGCTTATATGGCAAACCGGAACATCGTAACAGTAGATGCCGGCGTACCTGTGCTGTGCATGCACGCACCTTTGGAGATCGTCTCCAAACTGGACTGCTATATGACCATGCTTGCCTGCAAGGCTATCTATCTGGCATAAGAAAAATAAAAGCACCGGGACACATTCGTCCCGGTGCTTTTTTATCGGTATTTTTTCCGGTAGCCCAAGGGGCGAATACCGCATTTTTGATAAAACAGATTGGAAAAATAGTGCAGATCCTCATACCCCAGACTTTGGCCGATGGCGCCTACGGACATCTTGGTATGAGATAGCAGCGCCTTGGCCTTTTGGATCTTTTGATCGAGCTGATAGGCATAGGGGGTCGTTCCCAATTCCCGCCGGAAAGCTTTTTCGCAGTAATCGGGAGACCTAAAAACTAATTTAGCCAGCTCCTGAGTGCTGACCCGGCGATGAAGCTGATCATCCAAGTAGTTTTTCATAGCCAGCACTTCAGAACTAAACCCGGCTGCCTGTCGCCCTTGGGATAACTTAGCCAGAATCTGCACAAACAGACCTTGCAGAGCTGCCTGTTTTTCACCATCCGGGATCTCCGACCTGAGCAAATCAGGGATCTGCTCAAATAAAGGACGCACTTCCAGTCCCGGAAAGGTTACCTGACCACCCAAGCCGTAAGCACGAAAAAGCTCTGCACCAAAAACGCCTTTGACATTCATAAATATCTTTTTAAAAGGATCTTGACGATCAGACCGATAATCGTGGGCCTCGCCCATAGGCAGAAAATACACCGTATCTGCCCCTACAGGATGGCAAACGCCACGAATATTTACATAGCCGCTTCCGGAAAGCACATACTCGATCACCGATACCTTGGCGCAGGTTCGGGTAATATGATAGTCAGGATCCGGCGATGTCACCCCGGAAAGAGAGATCGCCAAGGGAGACTCCTGGGTATCCGGGAAGAATTTTAAAAACTCCTTCATCGGTTTTTCCTCACTTTATAACTGATTTTATGCATTTATATCAATTTATATAATGATTATAATACAATCACAAGAAAAAAGCAAGGAGAATGACTATGAACCAGAAAATCACCCGTCTTCCTGCCCTTCCCCTGATCACCCACGATCCCTTCTTCTCCATTTGGGATCCTAATTATACCCCCACCGGTGGCGAGACCCGGCACTGGTCCGGTGCTATGAAGCGGATCATTGCCAATGTGGAAGTAGATGGCAAACGGATGCGGATCATGGGCACAGGCGGTATTCCGGCCATGCCCCGGGTGGGTGTAGATCTGACCCCCCTGTCTACCATCTACCGCTACGAAGCCATGGGCATTCGCCTGACCATGACCTTTACCTCTCCCCTGCTTCCCGATGATCTGGAAATCCTCTCTACCCCTATCAGCTATGTGCGTTTCCAAGTAGAATTTATTGACGGCAAGGACCACAAAGTGGCAATTAATTTCGGCTGCAATGAAACCTTCGTCCATGCCGGAGAGATCGCCCCCAAGTTGCGCTGGGATGACTTTTCTGATGATATGCTTCACTATGCCTACTTGGGTCAAATGAAGCAAAATCCCTTAAGCGGCGCAGGAGACCAGCTGAGCATCGACTGGGGCTATCTTTTCTTTGCCAGCGATGAAGGAGAGGTCAACAACAACCCCGAGTCTGTGTACAATGTTCTGCGTTTCCATACAGAACATGATGCCCCCTTTACCGCCACCTTGATGGTAGGCTATGACGATGTGGCTTCTATCAATTATTTTGGCGCGCTGTTGCCCGCCTACTACGCCAGAAACGGCAAGAACATCACCCAGGCCTTCCGGGAATTCTACCAGCGCAAGGACGAAATTCTAAACCGTTGCGACGCTTTTGATGCCCAGCTCCTGAAAGAGGCCACCGACCTGGGCGGTGAGGATTATGCCTTAGTGATCTGCGCTTCTTACAGGCAAAGCGTTGCCGCCCACAAGATGGTGGCCGACCGCAATGGGGATGCTCTGTTTATCTCAAAGGAAAACGACTCCAACGGCTGCGCCGCCACCGTGGACATCAGCTACCCCTCCGCTCCTTTGTTCCTGATGTACTGCCCGGAGCTGGTCCGGGGTATGCTGCGGCCTATCTTCAAATTTGCCCGGATGGATATCTGGAATTATGACTTTGCCCCCCATGATGTGGGCTGCTACCCTGTGCTCAACGGTCAGGTCTACGGTGCAGTCCGCTGGAACAAGCACTATACCAGAGGCGACACAGAAGCCCCCTACTACCTCTACCCCACCAGTGTAGATGCTTATCAGTTTGAACGGCAGATGCCTGTGGAAGAATGCGGAAATATGCTGCTCATGGTCTATAGCGCCTGTCTTGCCGACAGTGATTTTACCATGGCCAGAGAAAATCTGGACCTGTTGCGTAAATGGAGTCACTACCTGACCCAATATGGCGAAGATCCCGGTGAGCAGCTTTGCACCGATGACTTTGCCGGTCACCTGAAGAGCAATGTAAATCTTTCCGCCAAAGCCATGATGGGTGTTGCTGCCTACAGTAAAATCCTGCAGGCGCTGGGTGAAGCGGAAGAAGGGGCTGCCATGTGGCAAAAAGCCAAGGATATGGCAAACAGCTGGCTGCAAAGGGCCGATATGGGCGGCTATACCGCCTTGACCTTTGAGAAGGTGGGCTGGAGTCAGAAATATAACCTAGTCTGGGATAAGCTTTTCGGCTGGGGTCTGCTGCCAGATCGCTTCTACGAAGCAGAGCTAAAAAGCTATCTGCCCCATATCAATGAATTTGGTCTGCCTCTGGACTCCAGAGCCAGCTACACCAAGTCCGACTGGACTATGTGGGTAGCTGCCATGGCGCAGGACAGAGCCACCTTTGACGCTCTGTGCGCCCCCTTGGCTCATTACTTAAGGCAGCGCCGCAGCCCTGTTCCCTTCTCTGATTTTTATGATACTGTGGAAGGTGTCTACGATCACTTCATCGGTAGAAGCGTCCAAGGCGGCACCTTTATGCCCTTGCTTGTAAAGCAGTGGGCGGATAAACGCGCATAAGAAAAGGCG
>JAZRCU010000156.1:0-4103 GCA_045659965.1 Faecousia sp. | reverse complement strand
TTCTGGGGGATAGCGCCCAGAACCAGAGGAGTGCAGATGATGCCGTTGTAGCCTTCGTAGGAAACACCGGCGCCGATGCTGATGATTTCGCTCTCTTCGATCTTGCGCATTTCGTTTCTACGCATGCTGACAAAGGAGTTCTTCTGGCCGGAAGCGATCATGGGGGAGAAGGCCTGTACGTAAGCCTCAGCGCCCAAGCTCAGCATTTCCTTCATGAACATGCCTTCGATATAACGCTCGGTCATACCAGCCTGGATCTGGGGAACGACGTTGGTGAACATCTCGGAAACCATTTCCCAGTTGGTCTTCAGCAGCTCGATTTCAGCAGCGCTCTTGCGGATTCTCTGCTCGTAGTGTACATCGTCGAAGTCAACGATCTGCGCATCGGAGAACACCTTTCTCATCTTGTCCATGATGATGGAGGGGAAGATCAGACGGCCGATGAAGCCAACCTTCTTCACACCGGGGTGCTCAGCCTTGACCTGCTTAAACAGCTCTTCGAAGTCCAGCTGGCCTTCGGTGTCGTACTCGAAACCGGAAACTTCGCCGATCTCGGGCAGGATAGCGATGCGGCTGTTAGGCAGCTTGTTCTTCAGCTGGCAGTCATCGTAGGAAGCCTGACCACTGCAGACAATAACCTCGCCCTCAGCGGGGATGATGATAGCAGCGTTCTCGTTGGTAGGAGCAAAGCCGCAGTAGTAACGAACGATAGCGATCTCCAACAGGTTGGAGTAGCCGACTACTACGTCAACACCGGCCTGTGCCATCTTTTCACGCAGAGCGTTGACTCTGGCCTGGTATTCCTTGCCTTCAATTGCGGGTGCATAGTACATGGGTATTTCCTCCTTAAAAATTGTGGAATTTTCATTTTTCTCAAAAAGCAGCAGGCTTTGTGCCGGGGTGCTTTTTGAATGGGGGTAAGTATAGTTTTCCAACTATAATCAAATATAGCATAATCTGGCTTTTGTTTCAACTGATTTTTGTGAAAAAAACATAGAAAAATGCCTTACACCCAAGCCCTTGGATGTAAGGCATTTGTTTATTGGTCTTTTAACAGATCTGCCAGGGTGATTCCTTCGAAAAATTCGTCCACCATATTGTCTAGTTTCTCCCACATAGGCAGAGTGTGGCAGCAGGTAGACCGGGAACAGGCCGCTGCTCCTTGAGAGGTGCAGGAAACTGTATGCAGATCGCCCTCTGTCAGCTTCAAAATGCTGCCAACGGTATATTCCTCAGGGCTGCGGTTTAACCGATAGCCGCCGCCTTTGCCGTGGACGGCATCCACAAAGCCGGCCTTGCTCAAGGTGGACATAATGGACTCTAAATATTTCTGGCTGATGCCTTCGGCTTCTGCGATCTCTTTCAAGGGGATAAAATGGTCAGCGCCCTTTAGCACAAAGTAGACCATCACCCGCAGGGCATAGCGCCCCTTTGTTGAAACAATCATAGCTTACCCATGGCAGTGAGCGCAATGCTCACAGTCGGGGAAGAGCTTTTTGTCGTAGGGGATGCCGTTTTTGTCGTAGTAGTTCTTCAGGGCAGACTTGATGGCTTCCTCTGCCAGCACAGAGCAGTGCATCTTGTGAGCAGGCAGACCTTCCAGTGCCTCGGCCACTGCCTTGTTGGTCAGCGCCATGGCATCAGCAATGGACTTGCCCTTGATCATTTCGGTGGCCATAGAGCTGGAAGCGATGGCGCTGCCACAGCCGAAGGTCTCAAACTTTACATCTACGATGGTGTCGTTTTCGATCTTCAGATAGATCTTCATAATATCGCCGCACTTTGCGTTGCCAACTTCGCCTACGCCGTCAGCATCTTCAATGACGCCAACATTTCTGGGATTCATAAAATGGTCCATAACCACTTCGCTATAAAGTGCCATAGTGTTTCTCCTTTGTATTACATATATTACAGAATATACTCTCGTTTGCCGGTCTGCAGGTCACGCCACACAGGGCTCATGTTCCGCAGAAGCTGTACCACCTGGGGTACAACGGTGAGGATATGGTCGATTTCTTCTTCGGTGTTATAGTGGCTCAAAGACAGCCGCAAAGAGCCGTGGGCCACATCGTGGACTCTGCCGATGGCCAGCAGCACGTGGCTGGGATCCAAAGAGCCGGAGGTACAGGCAGAGCCGGAGGATGCGCAGATGCCCTTGGCATCCAGCATCAGCAGTAAGCTTTCACCTTCGATGCCTTCGAAGCAGAAGCTGACGTTGCCGGGCAGCCGATTGACCGGGTCGCCGTTCAGAGCGCTGTGGGGGATCTGGCCTAAGCCCTCGATCAGCTTATCGCGCAGAGCGGTAACCTTTTTGTTGTTTTCTTCCATATGATCGCAAGCATCCTGCAAAGCAGCAGCCATGCCGCAAATGCCGGGCAGATTTTCTGTGCCGGCTCGCTTACTGCGCTCCTGTGCGCCGCCCTCGATCAAATTCAAAATGGGAAGGCCTCGTCTGACATACATAGCACCAACGCCCTTAGGACCGTGGAACTTATGGCCTGCAAGGCTGAGCATGTCAATGTTCTGCGCCTTTACATCGATCTGGATGTGGCCAACTGCCTGCACAGCATCGGTGTGGAACACAACCCCGGCTTCTTTACAAATTGCGCCGATCTCGGCAATAGGCAAAACAGAGCCGATTTCGTTGTTGGCATACATACAGGTGACAAGACAGGTATCCTCGCGGATGGCATCTTTGACCTGCTGAGCAGTGACATTGTGGTTGTTTGTCACATCCAGATAGGTGACAGTAAAGCCCTCTTTTTCCAGCTTTTGCAAGGTGTGCAGCACAGCATGATGCTCAAAAGCGGTGGAAATGATGTGCTTTTTGTCCTTCTTCGCGCCGTAACGGGCAGCGGAAATGATAGCCTGGTTGTCTGCTTCGCTGCCGCCGGAGGTGAAATAGATCTCCCGAGGCTCGCAGCCCAAAAGACCGGCAACCTGTGCCCGGGCAGCTTCCAAAGCTTCCTTTGCCTTTTGACCTTCGGAGTGCAGGCTAGAGGGGTTTGCATAGATATTATCGAAATAATCAAGCATTGCATTTTTTGCAACGCTGCTTAATTTTGTTGTAGCGGCATTATCTGCATAAACGCGCATGTTCATTCCTCCAAATATATTTACCTAGTAATTCTATAGGTAATATAGCACCCTTTGTCAGCCTTGTCAATAAGCAATTGAATTTCCTTTGTTTTCTATATTTTTCGACTTTTCCTTGGGTTATGATTCGACGCTTGGCGCATATTAAACAAGCGAGGAGGTGTGATTGTGAAAAAGTTTCTATTTCGATTTCTTATATGTGTAAATATTGTAATAATCGTGGCGGCTTCCGTAGGCGCAACTGCCATGTTAGTTCCCGGGGGACAGGTGGTGGGACTGGAACTGCAGGACGACACAGTGACTGTGGTGGCGGTGGATGCGCAGCTGGGCGCTGGGGCAAAGAAAGGTGGTCTGGAAGAGGGTGACCGGATCTTGCACATCGACAAAACACCCATCAAAACCGCGCAAGATGTGCAGCAGGCGCTGACATCCTCTGACGGCAAGGTAGAGGTGACGGTGATGCGTGCCGGAAAGACCAAAAAACTACAGATCCTTCCGGCGGTCACCGCCCAAGGCCCGAAGCTTGGGGTTTATCTGAAGCAAGGTACAACAGGTCTTGGTACCATCACTTATTATGACCCGGAAACCAGAAAATTTGGCGCTTTGGGTCACGGAGTCAATACGGCCGGAGGGAACTTGCTTTCCATGCGTCGGGGCAGTGTATATGCTGCCGGGGTGCTTTCTGTAAATAAAGGTAAGATCGGCGCGCCGGGTCAGCTTTTGGGAACATTGGAAGCGCCTGTCGCCATAGGTAGCTTAGAAAAGAATACCCAGCAAGGGATTTTCGGCACATTAGAAAATCCTGTATCAGAAGAGCCTTTACCGGTGGCCACATTGGAGCAGGTGAAAACAGGAAAAGCCACTATTCGCAGTACCATTTCAGGGGATGCTCTGAAAGAATATTCTGTGGAGATTTTAAAGATTTATCCCAATTCCCGTGACCGCTGCCGAAATTTTCTTATTAAGGTAACAGACCCGGCGCTCCTGACCCAAACCGGCGGCATCGT